>CAZNKA010000024.1:0-4118 GCA_964573495.1 uncultured Acidiphilium sp.
CGGTAATACTTTTAAATACTTTTCTAAATTTTTTACCAAAACGATATTCAATCTTGTTAAAAACCTTAGCAACGGTTTCAGTTTTGCGGTTAGGAATTTTAAAAATTATTTCATACCGAGTTTAAAGATTCTCGGTTCGATTCTTATGGATAACCCTTATGACTAACCATTGAAGAATCGAACTTTTTTTAACAAGTCGGCGAATTGTTGTTAATTGCGAATCGCGAAGAATTTTTATCGCGGATTATGCCGTAATTTTTGCTTCGATAAAGCCGTTTATGCCCTCGGCTATGACTTTGGCCATGGTATATACGTCTGAAATCTTCGCGTAACCCAATGCGGCAAGGCTGCTTTGCGAACGTTCCGCAACCACCCCTATTATACTTAAATCGCCCACGGCGGGCAAAATTTTATCTACGCCGAGCCCCGGACGTATGCTTTTTTGCATTACGCGCACGTTGCCTAAGTCTTCTTTTTTGCCGACGGCGGCATCTACTACTATTATTGCGCTTTGCGGGTGCACGTTTTTTACGTAGCTGCATATATAGGGCACGTCTTTGGCGGTTATGGTGCAATTTAAGTTGCCGTAAGTAAAAATTTTTAAGCCTTTATCGTTAATAAGGCTTCCGACCATAGGGGCAAGGCTGTCGCCTACGTTTGCATCGGTTCCGATAAAAAGAAAGGCTATGTTTTCGGTGTGTTCGCTGCCGCGCAAAAGCGCTTCTTTTATCGCCGACGCGGCGTGTTCGTTCAAATAGTTTACGCAAATATCGTTAAAACGTGAAATCATAAACATGTTTATTGCCGCTTTTTATGATTTTATTCTTTTTGCTTTTTAATTTTTTGCGTTTTTTTATATAGTTTTTGTTCGGCGTAAAAATTTTTCGGTGAAAAAATCGACAAATTTCGACATTTTTGCGATTTTTAAACAGTTTTTCTTGCAAAAGTTTTTGTTATATGATAAAATTGTTGTGATAAATCGGTGCGAGTTTGTAAATTGTATAGCATAACTTGCCCCGAAACGGCTGTTCTGCGCCTTCAAGCAGAGCGATTAATTATATCGAGGAGATGAATTTTTATGTTAAACAACGTTTGCGCCGCGGCGGACGCAAGCTTGGGCATATATGCCGACCTAGGATGCGCCGCAGTTTTGCTTTTGTTTTTGATTATAGGCCTTTCAAAAGGCTTTGTAAATCAGATATTCGGGCTTTTGGGCTCGATTGCCGCTTTAGTTTTAGCCGGGGTTTTGTGCGGAACGGTTGTTAATGCATTGAACGGAAGTTTGGGTGTAGTCGATTCGTTGGCGGAATCTCTCGGCTCTAATTTAGGAAATGCCGAGTGGCTTACTTGGTCTATTAACGAAAACAATATTCGCGAAGCGTGCAACAGCATTAACCTGCCCGAATTTATTGCCGACTTTGCGGTTGAACAAGCCGCGAACGTGGGAACTGTTTACAGTAACTTGGGCGAACTTATTTCTCATACGCTTGCTAATATTATTGTTAGCGGTATTGCGTACGTAGTGCTTTTCGCGGTTTTAAAATTTGTTATTTTCTTATTTAAAAAGATTTTTGAAAAGCTGGTTACCCTTCCCGGGTTGCACTCGGCGGACAAGCTTTTGGGTAGCGTGCTCGGTCTTATTAAAGGCGTTATCGCTGTTTACGTTATTTTGTTCTTCTTATCTATTATTCCCGTTGAAGGGGCCGAAGAGTTCTTTTCAAGCGTGAAACAAGCGATAAACGAATCTTCCGTAGCTTCATTCTTCGCAAATAACAACTTGTTCGCAAAGGCAATTGCTTGGATGGCTTCTAAAGTCGGATTAAGTTTGTAAAATTACATAATTAGTGCGGCGGTGAAACAGTTTCACGCCGCACGTTTTTTTATGTCGAAAAACAGCGTTTTCACACTAAAAATCCCGCATTTTATGCGGGATTTTACGCTTCAAAAACAAAAAAATCAAAATTGTTTCACGAAAAATGCCAAAAAAATCGGGGTACAAAAAAAAGGAGAAGGAAAAAACGGTGATTTTTAAGATTTTCAAAATTCAAAATCCCGCATGTTTTGTGGGTTTTTAAAAAAACCGCGAAGTTTTAAAAAAATTTATCTGCAAAAAAATGTTTCACAAAGGGGCTGTTTTGGTAGCTGTAGAACACCGAGTTTCACGTGAAACACATTAGCGCCAACATTTTTACTGTGAACTTTTTTGTTTTGTTTATGAAATGAACGAGTGCGTTGTTTCGCAGAAACAGGGGCGTTTCTCGGCTTGTTAAAGAGGCGAGTATTGAATTAAATGAGCGTGGTGCAAATATTTTGGGGAAAACAAGTTGAAATTTACTCAAGAGTTTATAGTAAATGATTTTTGAGTTGTTGTTTGAGAAAATAAATTTTGTTTGGAACAAAAAAATAAAAAGGTTTATTGCAGACGGTATATGATTGGCTAGAGTGGTTAAATTGTCGAGTGTTTACAAAGCATTGTTTGGACTTTGTGTGTGTGAATAAGTATTGACGTGAAGTTATATGTTTTGAGAAGTTTAAGGGGTTAATTAGTGGCTGCAGGGGTATATCAATGAGGAAAGTGTTTAAAAGCCGAATGGCTTAATTTTTAAATAATTTAACGCAAACAAAAATATGCACTGCTTTGGTAGTTGAAAAAACCGAGTGCGGAATTGCTTGGTGCAATAATATACTCGGGTGCTAAATTTTGTGCGCTTTTGAAATAATAAGGCGCAGAAAATGTTCATATAATATTGTGTTTGGATGGTCAACTTCGATTACTAAAGGTTTTTTTGCAGTGCTTTTAATAAAAAAATAAAATATAATAACATAACCCACAGCGGTTTTAGCGAGTGGGGTTTTTGTTTTTTTGTTGCGAAGTTGCGTCTTTGCTGCGAAAAAAGCAGGCGTTTTAATAAAAAACGAGCAAAAATAAGCCCCAGAAAAAATTAACCATTCTGTCTGGTTGCGTTTGTGAAAATGATTAATTTTGATGAATTAATTTGCTTTGTTTTAGCCGATGAGAATCGCTTAATTTATTTCTCGCTGCTTGACTACTAGTCATCGACGCATCGTTTTTAAGCATGCGCTTAAACAATTTGCGTCTATTTGCGTTCAAAACGAGGCAAACGCGCCAATTCGCAATTTGGCATGTTTCACGTGAAACGTTTTTAGCCGTGATTTGTTTGGGTCCAAACATGGACAACCCGACGGTCAGTTCGAGTTTTTCATAAAAAAATGTCGGTTGCGGTTGTGGGAATGGTGGTTTATTGTGGAAAAATTAATAAAGCGGTTAGAACTTGAAGTATATATGCTTTTGTTTGATTTGTTTTAAAAAATGATTGACGTTTGTTGATGTGTTGACAAAAAGACGGGTTAAAAAGTTGAGGAGAAATAATAAGCCATTCTGACTGGTTGCGTTTGTGAAAGCAATTTATTCTTTCGTTGTGGCGATGTATCGTATTTATAATTACCGAGCGGGGCTTGCTATTTCTCGGGGCAGCATGTCCCGAGGAGGTGTTAAGTTGGCATGCGATTATCAAATAATCTGTTGGAAAATGGCAGAGATTTTGTTAGAAACTCGCAGTTTACAGTAAAATCTGCAAGAAAAAACCCGAAAAAAATAAAAATCATTCTGTCTGATTGCATTTTAAAAATTGAGCTTTTGTGTGGAGGCTTGAAGGCTGAGGCGTTATTGTTTAGAAGGCGGCGTGATTTGTGATGGTAGTCTGCAAAAAATAAAAATCGGGATATCTTCGGTGTGCAAGGCGGCATTTTTAGGGGAAGTGCTTGATTTTGGCGGACAAGCGGGTATAATTCTATCAATGCGATAAAGATAATCGCTCTTTTTATTTGATTTTGGTTGAGTTTTTATGGGGTGTAAGGCTTTTTTGCTTAAAAGAATCATTAAAATAATATGTTTTTGCGAACATTTTTGTTGCGTTGCTGCTATAAATACATTTCTATGAGTAAAAAATATTAAAGTCGCGCCGAGTAAGGCATTTTACCGCGAAAAATAGCAAAATGTGGCGGTGCGGCGGTAGACGGTCTGGCTTTGAAGTTTTTTCGGAGTTGAATTACCACTCATTAAAATCCGAAAAAATCGATTAGGTTGCGTTTTGGGG
>CAZNKA010000024.1:4218-12942 GCA_964573495.1 uncultured Acidiphilium sp.
ACGATTTGATTTAGCACTGTAAAATAAATTTTGCGTTTTAATTTTAGCGCGTCGTGGTTGATGTTGTTGCGCCTTAAAAAATATTGCGTTTAATTTTTTTAATAAATTGGCGCGGCGATTTGTGAAACAAACTACAAAAAACAAGTAAAATAGCAATATTTTACCAAAAATTAACCGATTTTAACTTGAATTATCATATCAAATGTGGTAAAATATACTGTGAAAAAATGCGTGTGCTTTTCAAACAAGCACACGGAGCGTTTTTTGTTTTTGCGAGCACTATTGTTTTTTATGCGGCGCAAAAGCAAAAAACGAATTTAATCTAATTTTAAATAAATATTACTCGAAGTTTTGCGCGTTTGTTTTAATCAAAACGCACTCGTTATCGGTTTGAAAGATAAGTTTAATTTTGTTTGTTGCAAAACGGAGTGATTCAATATGGCGGAGGCAACATGAAAAAATCAACGGCATTGATATTGTTGCTCGTATGTTTAGCCGGAATAGTGCTTCTAATAGTAAAAATGAGCGGAAGCGTTACCGAAGAGCTTACGACGAGCAAGTTTTGGGAAGAAGCGGGCTTTGTATTCGTCGACGACGACTGCAAGCTTATAGGCGATAGCGACGGAAGCGGAGACAACAGTTCTTCAACCCCTTCGAACGGCGGCGGCTTGGGTGATGCTAAAAGCGATGAATACGGAGAAAATCAGGGTGTAGAAAGCGTAGGGCTTATCGAAGTCGACGCGGCGACAGGAGCCAACGGTGCCGGCAAGAAATACAGTTATAACGGCAAGATCGTCGACGTTTTATACGACGGACGCAAAAACGGTTTTATAATAATCGACAGATGTAATATCGAAAAAATATCGGTTAACGTTTATAATCTCGTAGGATATGCGCGCGACTCGAAGAATAATCTTTACGCTGCATACAAATGCAGTTATTCGCGTAGCGACGTCGAAGGGAAGTATCTCGAAGCGTTTATGAGTTTAAGTCAGCTAAACGGTAAGTCGGACTTTGCCGTCGATTACAGCGATCCTAACGCGGGTTCGCTTTGGTCGTCGCTGATAATGCCGCTGCTTACTGTCGGCATCGGAATAGTGATAATCGTCATCTTTATGCGACAGGCGCAAGGCGGCGGGAAGAGTGCGATGGATTTCGGAAAAACTAAAGCGCGCGTTAATTCCAACGTTAAAGTTCGTTTTGCCGACGTCGCGGGGGCGGAAGAAGAAAAACAAGAGCTTCAAGAAGTAGTAGAGTTTTTAAAGAATCCCAAAAAGTTTTCGGCTTTAGGGGCTCGAATTCCTAAAGGAGTGCTTTTAGTAGGTCCTCCGGGCACGGGGAAAACCCTGTTTGCAAAAGCCGTTGCGGGCGAGGCGGGGGTCCCGTTCTTTTCGCTCAGCGGTTCAGACTTTGTAGAAATGTTCGTAGGCGTAGGTGCCTCGCGCGTAAGAGATTTGTTCTCTATGGCGAAAAAGGCAATGCCTTGCATCGTATTTATAGACGAAATAGACGCGGTAGGTCGTCAACGCGGAGCGGGGCTCGGCGGCGGAAACGACGAGCGCGAACAGACCTTAAACCAATTACTCGTTCAAATGGACGGGTTCGAAAGCAACGAAGGCATTATCATAATGGCGGCAACCAACCGCGCGGACATACTGGACCCCGCGCTTATGCGTCCCGGTCGTTTCGACCGTCAGGTTTACGTTCATTTACCCGACGTTCGCGGCAGAGAAGCCATATTAAAGGTCCACGCACGAAACAAGCCTTTGGCTGAAAACGTAAGTTTTAAAATTCTTGCCAGAATGACCGCGGGCTTTTCTGGTGCGGATCTTGCAAATCTTTTAAACGAGGCGGCGATTTTGGCTGCTCGCGCTAACAGAAAAGCCATTACCAACGCCGATCTTTACGAGGGCATTGAAAAAGTTCTTATGGGACCGCAAAAGCGCAGTCATCTGGTTACCGAAAGCGACAAACGCATAACCGCTTATCATGAAGCGGGGCACGCAATTTTGGCAAAATTAATGCCCAGTTGCGACGAGGTTCACGAAGTAACGATAATTCCGCGCGGTCAGGCGGGCGGCTACACGCTCACTCGCCCCGATACGGACAATCAATACACGTCGCGCAATAAGCTGCTCGATAACTTGGTAATGACGATGGGTGGCAGAGCTGCCGAAGAATTAATCATAAAGGACTACACTTCCGGCGCCAGCGCCGACATAAAGCAGGCTTCTAAAATAGCTCGCGCTATGGTTACCGAACTCGGTATGAGCGAAACTGTCGGCCCGGTAAACTACGGCGACGACGACCAGATTTTCGTAGGTCGCGATTATCAAACGCGCACAGCTTACAGCGAGGCAATGGCTAAGGTTATAGACGAAGAAGTCGAAGCGCTTATTAAAAACGCGCACGAAAAAGCTTTTGAAACGCTTAAAGCCAATAAGGATTTATTAGACCGAATGGCAAGGGTTTTAGTCGAGCGCGAAACTATTTACAGCGACGAAGTTCAAATGCTCGTTGACGGCGCTACCGTTCAGGAAGTTATCGACTATATGGATAAAAACGCCGCCGACGAAAAAGAAAATCCGTTCCGCGTTAAAGATAAAAAACTCAAAGAGGGCGACGGCTCCGTTGTAGGTAATGGCTCCGTTGCGGGCGAAAAAGAAAACGTAAGCGACAAAGCAAGCGAAGATAATGCCTTCGATAAGGGCGCTGTAAGCCCTGACGGCGAGAATGCGAGCGAAAGCGAAAAAACGGATAATGACTGACGTAAACGATTTTTAGATGCAAAAAACGATAAAACGCGGGGAGATTTTAATCCCCCGCGCGAAAAAAAGTAAAGAAGGATGAAAAAATGGCAAAGATAATCGCTTTTTCAAACCAAAAAGGCGGGGTCGGGAAGACCTCTACCTGCGTAAACGTTTCGGCGTATCTTGCAAAAAAGGGCAAAAAAACCTTGCTTATAGATATGGACCCGCAGGGCAACGGAACCACGGGCTTGGGGCTTAGCAAAAACGAGCTTTCGGAGTCTGTTTATAACGTTTTGATAGACGACATTCCCGTAAAAAGCTGCATTAAAAAAACCCCGGTAGAAAACCTTTTCGTTTTGCCTTCGAGCATAGATTTGGCGGGTGCTGAAGTGGAGTTGGTTTACCTTAAAAACCGCGAAAAAAGGCTTGCCGCCGCTCTAGATTTAATAAAAGGCGATTACGATTACATAACGATTGACTGCCCGCCGTCGCTGGGGCTTTTAACCATAAACGCGCTCGCCGCGAGCGATTCGGTTATAATCCCCATTCAAAGCGAATATTACGCGATGGAAGGGTTAAGTCAGTTGCTAAACACTATAAAATTGGTCGTTAAAGCGCTTAATCCGCGACTTGAAATCGAAGGCGTGGTTATAACCATGTACGACGGACGAGCTCTTATATCCAAGCAAATTTGCGCCGAAATTCACAAATATTTCGGCAAAAAAATGTTTAACACCGTGATTCCGCGCAATATAAGGGTTTCGGAAGCGCCTAGCCACGGCGTGCCCGTAATGATGCACGACCCGCGCTCGAACGGCGCCCGCGCTTACGAGGCTCTTACCGACGAGCTTATTGCTAAAAACAAAAAATAATCGATAACGAACGATAAAAGTTTATAAGCCACGCGCGCGACCTATTGTATACTTCGCGCACGCACGTTCGCGCACGCATGAGGCAGAATAATCGCGTGCTCGTTTAAGCGCGTTCTTTTTGTCGCGTTCGCGGCATCGCAAAATAATAAAAAATCCCCTTGGCTAAAGCAAGAGGCATGAAAAACTCACAATTATAAAAAACACGCAAAGGAGAATTAACGTATGAAGGTCAATAAAGGCTTAGGCAAAGGTTTATCCGCCTTATTTAAAGAAACGGAAGAAGATTACAGCCGTTTCTCGTTCGATTCGACGAAAATGACCGAGGAAGAAGCTAACGCCGTACACGAAATTCCGCTTGAAAAAATCGACGCAAACCCCAATCAGCCGCGTAAATCTTTCGAAGAAGAACCGCTTCGCGAGCTTGCCGATTCTATATCCGTGCACGGGGTTATTTCGCCCATAGTTTTAAACAAGCAGGGCGGAAGGTACATGATAATCGCGGGCGAGCGCCGTTTCCGCGCGTCTAAGCTTGCCGGAAAAACGACTATTCCTGCGATAATTCGTAATTACGACGAGCGTCAAGTTAAAGAAATATCACTTATCGAAAACCTTCAGCGCGAGGATTTAAATCCCATAGAAGCCGCTACTTCGATGCGTCAGCTTATGGACGATTATAAAATGACGCAAGAAGAGCTTTCCGCGCGCATAGGCAAAAGCCGTTCGGCAATAGCAAATATGTTAAGGCTTTTAACGCTTTCTTCGCAGGTTATCAAGCTGGTCGAAAGCAACAAGCTTTCTGCCGGGCACGCGCGCGCACTGGTTACTTTGCCCGCCGATGTTCAAGAATCCATTGCGGAAAAAGCCGTTAAAGACAAGTTTTCGGTGCGTGAAATCGAGCAAGCCGTACGCGATTATTACAATCCGCCCGAAGACGCTAAAAAGGCTAAAAAAGCCAAATTAGAGGCTCAAATGAGCGTCGAGCTTAAAGATATGGTAAACCGTATGCAACGCGATTTCGGCACTAAAGTCAGCGCGATCGGGAACGATAATAAGGGCAGAATTTACATCGATTATTATACCCGCGACGACTTAGACAGAATAATAGAAATTTTGGATATATTGGAAAAGAACAAAAAATAACGTTTTAAAAAAACAGCCGTTATGATTTTTTTGCATGCACAAAGAATTATAACGGCTGTTTTATTTTGCCGAAAACTATGAATTTTTATTGCTCGAGCCCGCCGAAAAAACAACTTCGAAAAGAGCCGAAACGTGCGATAATCGACCTATAGCCCCACTTTTTGCTTGTTTTCGGGCACAAAAAAAGCCGAAAACAAGCGTTTTCGGCTTGTAATTGCGATCTAAAGGCTTTTAAAGGGGGCGCGTTTAAGCGGTTAAGGGCGATAAAGTTTTAATTTGCCTTTCTCTACGTGAACGTCGAAATTTAAATCGTAGTAAATCTCGCCGTCTATTTGAACGGGGGGCTTTTTTTCAAACTCCAACGCGATGCGGTCTACCCGCCCGAAGTCGCAAAAATCGAGCGATAAAATTTTGCCTTTCATAAGATTTATCAGCGCGTTCGGTATGCGTGAGCGTTTGAGTTCGTTTACGATTACGAGGTCGATTTTTCCGTCGTCTACCGCGGCTTCGGGGCAGACGGGAATTCCGCCGCCTATTTTTTTACCGTTGCCGCAACAAGCGATCATGGCACTGCGCTTTTCGCCTGCGATAAAGGGAAAATTTTTTTGAACGTCGGTAGCCGCGGCATCGGCGTTTTCGTCGCTTATAGGGGCTTTACTTTCGTTCGCTCCGTTAATTTCTTTAATCTTGAAGTTGTAAAATTTGAACTTGATGAGGCTTACGATAAGCGAAACGAAGTACTTGATTTTTCCTTTTAAAATTTTATTTTTTGCGGTGCGTTCCAAAATGTCCACGTCTATGCCGGTGCCTATCGCGTTAAGCCCGCGCACGCCGTCGCAAACCAAAAAGTCGGTAGGTTTCGTCGTTCCGCTCAAAATAACGTCCAACGCTTTTTCGGTATCCTTGGGGATGTTTACGGTGGTGGCGAAATCGTTGCCGCTGCCGCAGGGGATAATTCCGAAATTGGTTCTTTCGGTTATAAGTCCGTTTAAAACTTCGTTGGCTGTTCCGTCGCCGCCTACGGCAATAACGTCGGTTGCTCCGTTTTCGCAAAGCTTGCGGCTTAAGTCGATGGCGTTTTTGGGTGCTTGCGTAACGTGAAATTCGTGCGCGACTCCGCGAGCCTTCAATATTTTTTCAATCTTGCCTTTTTCAGACAGCGCTTTGCCGTTGCCTGCTTTTGCGTTTATTATAAAATCGAGCATTTTGCAGTTCCTCGTCGCCTTTTCCGATGCGGAAACAAGGGCGCGTTTAAGGCTTAGTCGGTTCGGTTTGCCGCGGAAATATCGAAAAAGCCGTCGGCGTGAAAACGCAAACCGAAGTTATTATACCCCCGAAACTCAAAAAAAGCAAACGTTTTTGACAAAAAACGGCATTTTGTCGATTTTAGAGAAGTCCTTTCGCTTTCGATTGCAATTTTTTGCCGCGGAAATATCAAAAGAAAAGCCGTTAAAATCCGAATGTTTTCGCGCTGTTTGAAAAAAGCTCGAAAAAAAAGATATCCACCGAGTTATGCACAAAAACGCCGACGTCGGTTTAAAAAGAGTGCGAAATTTCGAGTTTTTACAAAAATCCGCATAAATAAACGATTTTTTTACTTTTGAGCTTTTATCTTACTTGTTTTTTTGCGAACGTTTCGTGAAAAAATAAGCATTTAGGATAAAAGTTATCCACAGCGAGCACAGTCTGCTTATCGGCGCGTTTGATGTGCTTTTTTCGGTTTTGAATTTTTTTGCAAAAAGCGGGCAAAGTCGGGCAAAAAAACGTGGAGCGTAAAAAAGCGAAAAAAAAGATTTATCTCGCCGAATAAGCCCGAAAATCGACGGTTCGGACCTTTTTTCGAACCGAGCGGGCGGCGAGTAATGTGATAATTAGAAAAAATTTTTAACAGAACAAAAAAAATGCGCGTAGGCGACAAAAATAAATTGACAATTAATCGATTTAAATGTATACTATAATAGTCATTAAAAGCCCGTAGTCTACCCTTTTGACCGACGCGGGCCGAGTTACGAGGAGAAATGACGTATGGGAAACTTACTTAAACGCGCTATTGCGTTTATACTTGGAATGGTGTTTACGCTCACCGCGGGCGTCGGCGCAGTTGCCGGCGGCGCGTATTGGGCGTACAAGACGGTTAAGCCTCTTTACATAGTCGGCGACGACGCGGGCTTAAACGACCTCAAAGAACAATCGATCGAAGACTTAATCTCGCTTATCCAAAACGCTTTGGACGAGCCGGATAAGTATACCTTCGCTCGCTTAGAAGCCGAATACGGTATCGACCTTGAGAAGCTTTTGAGCAAGTTAGGTATCGAAGACGTAGACACGTCGGGTAAAAACTGGAACGCTCTTATGGGGCTGTCGCTATTTAGCATTGTCGACGGATTGCCCGCATTGCTCGACAGTATACCCGTTCGTGCTCTTTACAATTTCTTGCCCGCCGAAACGCTGGACGGCTTGTTTTCGTCCGAAGCGCAGGAAACGTTGGGCAATTATACGATCTACGATTTAATTTCGAAGAAGGAAGAAAGCGAAGATTGGCAGGACTTAGGCATCGTGAAGGCGGTGTGCGGTTTGAGCCTCGGCGCGTTCTTGCCCAAATACTTCGACGGGAAATACGACGAAGAGACTTCTTCTTACGTTTACGTTTTAAACGAGGAAGCGGAAAACTCGCTCCCGGTGCTTCGTATGTTCGGCAATATATCGGTCGGTTCGATAGTGAACCTCGCGACGGGCGGCGACCCGTTGACGGAGTTCCTCGAAGGCGGATTGTCTTCGGTGGCTGAAACTCCGATCGAAGATATTGCGTGCGACCTCGTAAGCACGATATCTCCCGAACTCGGCACAACGGTCAAAAGGTATCTCGGCGCTTTGAACGGCGCAAAAATTTCAGACTTCTTTAAACGCAAAGCAGACGGCGGTTACGAATTCTATTATGCCGGCGTTCTCAGCGAATTGAAGATAGGCAATCTTTTAGGTCTTGTTTCTTTCGGTAACGGCGTTTGGTACCGTGCCGACGAAAACGGAATCCCCGTAGAGCCCGCGTCCGATTTGCTTCAAACGATTGCAAATCTCAAAATCGGTTCGCTGTTCGTTAACGACGGCTTGCTCGATATGATCAATCGCATGTTCGGCAACGTATCGTTCGGAATGATTTTCGATGCGATCGGAATCGAACAAGGCGAGCTTGTCGCTCTCGACGCTCTTCGCGATATCAGGGTAAGCAGATTGCTTTACGGAATGACCGATGCGTTCGAAACGGACGTATTCTTGCAAAACCTTATCGACAACGTGAAATATTCGTTGGGCGATATAACTCTTGCCGAGTTTTTGGGTATGGACACGGCGGACAGCCCGGTGCTCGAAAAACTTTTAGGCTTCAAGCTTTCGCTTTTCTTATTCGATTATAGCGACGAAAATCTCGTTGAAAATTTACTTAACACGATAAAAGAAGCCATCGGCGAACTTTCCGTGGGCGACGTGTTGGGAATCGAACGCGACAAACAAAGCGGCAACTGGATTTTAGACGGCACGATGCTCGAAAGTACTTCGAGCTTAAGTTCGCTGCTCGATATGAAGATTTCGGGGGTTGTCAATCTTGCGAAAGACATAATGGACGGAAGCGCAACCGCTTCGCAAATCGTTTACGACTTGTTCCCCTATCTCGATCTCGGCGACTTCGCACTGCTTATCCCCGGGCTTGAAAAGAACGACGGCGAATACGTTATAGTCGGCGAAGACGAAACGAAAGGCGTCGTGCTCCCCGGCAACATAAGCAAAATTTTCGACGTTCGTTTGTGGGAAATAATTTCGGGCTTCGAACAAGATAAACCTTACGACTTATTCTCCGACTTAGGCGATATCGTCGTGGGCGATCTCGTTTCGCTCGTTAACGACGCATCGAAGTTAGATTTGCCTTTCGAACGCGTCGAAGACAAGGCTACTTGGTTCTCAAACGATTC
>CAZNKA010000024.1:13042-14482 GCA_964573495.1 uncultured Acidiphilium sp.
CAATACGTAGACCACTTTATCGACTTCATTGCCGAAGTCGCTAAAGCGTTCGTTGCGGAAGACGGCACTGTTAATGCTTCGATAGCAACGCTTGCTTTAGAAAACTTGCCTTTAGAACCTGCTGTTCAAACCGAAGATTGGAATTACGTAATCGATTCGATAGCAGATCTTCTTAAAACGTTGATAGCGGGTACTCTCGATGACGTTAAATTCGAAGACGCGATAATAAGCGACTTGGTGGTAAGCGTAAAACAAATAGTTAACATAGTCGTCGTTGACGAAAGAATTAACAAAACGTTCGATGCGCTTGCCGATCTTTACAGAGGAGTGCATGAAGCCGAAGACGAAAAAGGCAATAAGATAAAAGACGAAGAAGGCAATCAAGTATTCGTAGATTCCAGATTCAGCACTTTCGCAGAAGATAGCAAGAAGTTCGAGATAGTAAAAGTTCTCGATACGCTCGAAACGATCGTCAACTTATTTGTCGAGAATAATGCCGTAGTAAACGAAACGTTTAAGCAGTTAAACGAGCTTTATGCGACCGCTCATAAATATGTAGATGAAAACGGCGAACCCAATAACAGACCTTCAACCGTCGCTACTTTTGTAGAAGATACTAAATCTCTCGACTTAAAAGAAGTAGTTAATCGCACAACCGAAGTTGCAAAAGTTGCAGTTCCGGAAGGTTCGGAAGAATTGGTCGGCAAGCTGGGTAAATTAATTGAAGATTTAGTAACCGGAACGTTAGCTTCTGCCGACGTCGACAATTTCTCTATTCCCGCAATAGCGAACGACTTAAACGGTTTGGCAAACGAATTGCTCGAAGAAGGAACGGTTAAAAAAGCAGTAAATCAACTTTTAACCGAAATAGCAAGCCTTTATACTCATAAAGACGAAAAAGGCGAAGTTATATTAGACGAATACGGCAACCTCGTAGTAACAACCAAATCTACTTTTACAGAAGACAGCAATAATTTGCGCATAAGCGATATAGTTGCTTCCGTTCAGAGAGTATCGAACATCGTAGTCTTTAACGAAATACTTACTGCCGTGTTCGACGAACTTATTGATTTGTTCGGCGGATATAATGAACTCGTTAAAAAAGTTGACGAAAACGGAAAAATCAGCTATGTAGAAACCGGTGACGAGGTAGATCCTGCAACGATTTCTACCGTTAAAGATTACATAACCAATCTTCCCGTTCAAAACGCAGCCGATTTTGTTGCGGGTGTTTTAGGTGTTGCTCTTTCTAACGAAGAGTTAACCGACGATATTGCCGAATTAATAAAAGAATTAGTTAAAGGCACCGTAACGGATTTCGAATTTAATCACGACGCAACGATTTACGATGTTGCCGACGACGTTTACGCGATTGCGGATCAAATCCCCGAAGAAAACGAAACGTTAATTAAAGTTAAAACCGCGTTAAAACTTCTTTGC
>CAZNKA010000025.1:0-13732 GCA_964573495.1 uncultured Acidiphilium sp.
GTCTTTAGGTCCGGTTTTCGGAATAAAAGGCGGCGCGGCGGGCGGCGGATACGCTCAAGTAGTGCCCATGGAAGATATAAACTTGCATTTCACGGGTGATTTTCATGCAATCGGCGCGGCAAACAATTTGCTTGCCGCTATGCTCGATAATCATATTCAGCAAGGCAATTCGCTCGGAATAGACGTTAAAAAAATCACTTGGAAGCGTTGCGTCGACATGAACGACCGTCAGCTCCGTTTTATAGTGGACGGCTTAGGCGGCGAAAAGAACGGCGTTCCGCGCGAAGACGGCTTCGATATAACCGTAGCATCCGAGATAATGGCTGTTTTGTGTTTGGCTAGTTCCGTATCCGATTTAAAAAACAGACTTTCGCGCATGGTTGTCGCGTATAACATGCAGGGCGCGCCCGTAACCGCGGGCGATTTAAAGGCGGCGGGCGCTATGACCGCGCTTTTAAAAGACGCGTTAAAGCCGAACTTGGTGCAAACGTTAGAGGGCACGCCCGCGTTCGTTCACGGCGGACCTTTTGCGAATATCGCGCACGGATGTAATTCGGTTTTAGCAACCAAAACCGCTCTTAAAACAGCCGATTACGTTATCACGGAAGCGGGTTTCGGCGCGGATTTGGGAGCGGAAAAGTTTTTGGATATTAAATGCCGCGCGGCGGGTTTAACTCCGTCGGCGGTAGTGGTCGTGGCAACCGTTCGCGCTTTAAAAATGCACGGCGGGCTTAGCAAAACGGAGCTTGCTTGCGAAGATTTAAACGCGTTAAAACGCGGATTGCCTAACCTTTTGAGGCATGTAGATAATATTAAAAACGTATATAAACTGCCTTGCGTTGCCGCCGTCAATCGTTTTCCGACAGATACGGACGCCGAAATAAATTTAGTTATCGAAGAATGTAAAAAACTCGGCGTTAACGTGGTTTTATCTACCGTTTGGGCTGAAGGCGGAAAGGGCGGAGAAGCTCTTGCTCGCGAAGTGGTAAGGCTTTGCAACGAAGAAAAAGGCGATTTTACTTTCGCTTACGAAAGCGAACTTCCCGTGGCGCAAAAAATCGAGGCGGTGGTTAAAAAAGTTTATCGCGGAAGCGGCGTTTCTTTCACCTCCGCGGCGCAAGAACAAATCGCAACGCTCGAAAAAAACGGCTTCGGCGATTTACCCGTTTGCATAGCAAAAACTCAATACAGCTTTTCGGATAATCCCGCACTTTTAGGCGCGCCCGAAAATTTCGTCGTTACTGTTCGTAACGTTAAAGTATCTGCGGGTGCGGGCTTTATAGTCGTTTTAACGGGCGACATTTTAACCATGCCCGGGCTTCCTAAAAAACCCGCGGCTGAAAACATCGACGTGGACGAAAACGGAAAAATCATCGGTTTGTTTTAAAATTTCGGTTTGAGTAAAAATAATGCCGAAAGTGCCGTTAACGAGCTTATAGGCGCACTTTTTTATTAAAAACGGTTCGCGCTCGGTAAAAAATACGGTAAAAAACGCCGCAACGCAGTGCGAAAAAAGCGCGAAAACGGCGCGTTAAAAAAAAATAAAAAAATATAAAGGGAATTTTAAAAATGAAAAATTTCGAACGCTTCGGCGTTATGCTCGATTGTTCGCGGAATGCGGTAATGCGCCCCGAACAAGTTAAAAAATTTGCCGCCTTGCTCAAAAAAATGGGTTACGACACCGTCATGCTTTACACCGAAGATACTTTCGAAGTAAAAAACGAGCCCATGTTCGGTTATATGCGCGGTGCGTATACCGCCGAAGAAATCAAGGATATAGACGCGCACCTTCGCTCTTTGGATATGGAGCTTATTCCGTGTATTCAAACGCTTGCCCATTTTACCAATCTCGTAAAGTTGGAAGAATATAGACAAATGGTTGATTTTAAAGACATTTTGCTTATCGACGAGCCGCGCACTTACGAACTTTTGGATAATATTTTTGCGACACTGGCGGAAAACTTCACTTCGCGCGTTGTAAATATCGGCATGGACGAAGCGCACATGGTCGGGCTTGGCAAATATTTGGATAAGCACGGCTTCAAAAACCGCACGGAACTTCTGCTGAAACACCTTAACAAAGTGTGCGAAACAGCTAAAAAATACGGGTTTAAAGCCGTTATGTGGAGCGACATGTTCTTCCGTCTGGCAAGCGGCGGCGAATATTATGCCGATAACGTTACCGCGTCCGACGAAATTAAAAAACTCATGCCCGAAAATTTATCGCTCGCGTATTGGGATTATTATCATAAAAACAAAGAAGTTTACGACAAAATGCTTGCGTCGCATCAAACTTTCGGTTGCGACGTATGGTTCGCGGGCGGCGTTTGGACTTGGAGCGGTTTCGCTCCCGCAAACAGTTTTTCCATGCGCACGATGTTTCCCGCCATGCAAAGCGTTTTAAGCCACGGCGTTAAAAACGTTATAATGACGATGTGGGGCGATAACGGCAAAGAATGTTCTTTTTACGCGGCTCTTCCCGCGCTTTACGCAATAGCTCGCACAGCCGAAGGCGTTACGGATATTAACGTTATAAAGGAAGGTTTTAAGCAACTTATCGGCATCGATTTCGACGATTATATGTTAACCGACTTGCCCAATTATCGCGTTGCCGGCACCGATAGCGAATTGCTGGAACCGCTCGGAAAGGCTCTTTTATATGCCGATCCGTTCGCGAGCAAATCGGATCTCGCGCTTAAAAACATCGGTAAAATCGACTATAAAGGTTATGCCGCCGCGCTTTTAAGTCAAGCGGAAAAAAGCGGGGAATATTCTTACGTTTTTAAAAATTTGGCAAAGCTTTGCCGTGCTCTCGAAATTAAATACGATTTAGGGCTTCGCACGCGCGCCGCTTACGAAAAAGCCGATAAAACCGAGCTTTTGCGGCTTGCCGAAGTCGATTATCCCGAGGCGGCTAAACGCGTTGCCGAGTTCCACGATAGTTTTGCCGAGCTTTGGTTAAAGGAAAATAAAGATTTCGGGTTCGAAGTTCAGTCTGCTCGCTTAGGCGGATTGGTCGCGCGCTTGAATTGTTGCGCTAAAAGATTAAAGCAATACGCAAACGGCGAAATATCCGCCGTCGATCAGCTCGAAAAGCCTTTGCTTAAAGATAAAAGCGATAAATATATCGACTATTATTTTTACGACGACATGGTGTCTTACAACACGGTGTTCGGGGTATAAAAAATTAAAAACCAAATAACAAAGCCGCGAGGTGTGCGATTTTACGCTAGTGCTCCGCGGTTTTTTATTGCCGTTTTTTGCGCGGGCGAAGCCTTTGTTTGCATTGTTCGCGCAATTTTTAAAGTAACAATCCTTCAGGCGTGTTCGCGCCGGCTTCCTTTAACAAGGAAGCCTTAGATAGCTTGCTTGTGCTAGTTATAGAATAGCGCGCCTAGATCCGTTCGACTACGCGGCTTGCAGCCGCTCCGCTCGGGATGACAAGGCGCGCCGCTTGCACTAAACACAAAAGCGGGGCTATAGGTCGATTAACGGCACTTTCGGGTGGTTTTTATAGCGTGCGATTAAAAAAACGATAAAAAATTGCAATAAAGGTGATAAAAAAACATACTATTATTTTTAAAAAGTGCATAAAAATACTTGACAAATCGGGGGGGGGGGGGGTGATAAAATTTAAATGGTTTAATTTTTTTTCACATTGGGGAACACGGGAAAAAAAAAGGGTTTTTTGCCTGGGGGGGGGGGGGGGTATGATAATTATAATGGATTAATGTATTTTCCACATTGCGAAACTCGGCAAAAAAACGGCGTTTTACGCCGAAAGGAGATGTTTAAAAATGAAGAAAAGAGTTTTGTTAATTACTCTCGCGCTCACGTTTGTGCTTTCACTTGCTATGGCTGCGGGCTGCAAAACCGTCGAACCGCCGAAGGTCGATGATTCCGGGTCTTCCGGCTTTGTCGATTCGTCCGACTCGTCCGATTTCTCATCCGGCTCTTCCGGCGTTGAAGAATGTACTCATTCTTTTACACAAGAGGTTGTGAAGGACGGAGCATTAAAAGCTGCGGCAACTTGCACGCAAAAAGCCGTATATTTTAAGTCTTGCTCGATATGCGGCGCGGTAAGCACTAGCGACGAGGATACCTTTGAAAGCGGCGATTTAGCAGAACATTCTTTTACAAAGTCCGAGCAAAAAGCTGCCGCTTTAAAATCGGAGGCGACTTGCGAAGATCCTAAAACCTACTATAAGTCGTGCTCGGTATGCGGCACGGTTGGCAAAAGCGCCACGTTTACCGTGGGCGAAGCTTTAGGACACGATTTTTCGAAAGGCGAAAAAGAAGAAATAGTCAACGACGAAACTTTAAAATCGGAAGCTACTTGCCAAAGCCCCGCGATTTACAAATATACTTGCACTTGCGATCGTTGTGAAAAAACAATCATAAGCGAAACTGATACGTTTGAAAACGGAGGTAAAGCCGCGCATAGTTATGTGACTTATAATACAGATAACGCGGCGGAAGGCGCATTAAAATCGGAAGCTACTTGCCAAAGCCCCGCCGTTTATAAAAAGATTTGCGAGTGGTGTAAAACTTTTAGCGAAAGCGAAACCGAAGTTTTCACGAGCGGCGATGCTCTTCCGCACGATTTTACGAAAGAAGAAGTTAGCGATAAAACGCGTAAATCCGCAGCTACTTGCGCGCAAAAGGCGGTTTATTTTAAATCTTGCGTTTGCGGCGCGATAAGCACAAGCGACGAAGATACGTTCGAAAGCGGCGTTAAGCTTGCTCACGCGTATACGACGTCTACCAAATCGGAAGCGACTTGTACCGCGGCTAAAGTCATAACTTACACTTGTTCTTGCGGCGATACTTACGATAAAGCCGAGGGCGACCCCTTAGGGCATGACGTAGCAAATGCCGAAGTTCAATACGAAGAAACGAGCACAAAATGCCAATATAAAGAATATCGTATATGCGCGCGCGAAAGCTGCGGCGAAAAGGTTTACGGCGCGGAAGTTTACCGCCATACGTATACGGCAAGCATTACTACAGCCGCAACTTGTACGGAAGAGGGCGTAAAAACCCTTACTTGTTCCGTTTGTAAAGGTACTGAAATCGAAGAAATTGACATAGATACCGTAAACGGTCACAACTGGACCGTCGGCACCGTAACGGACGGAAAGAAAACGGATACTTGCTCGCTTTGCAACGCAACAAAAGACGTTATCGTTTCCGAAGAAAACAATTCCACTGTCAGCGCGGACGATTTAAGTAGTAACGAAATAGCTTTAAAAGACGCAAGCTTTAATTTCGGCAACGCGCTCGGTGAAACTTCGGGCAACTTAACGCTCGGGCTCGATAAAGCCGAGGGTGACAAACGTAAAGATTTAGGTTTATCGGACGAAATGCTTAAACAAGTAGGTGACAATCCGATTTACGATTTTACTTTGGAAGGCAGCGACGGCGAAAAAATTTCCTCCTTCGGCGAAGATAATTACGTAACCATAACCATTCCTTACACACTTGCCGAAGGCGAAGACGTAGACAACATAGCCGTTTGGTACATAAACGACGACGGCAAGCTCGAATCGATTAAAGCTACTTACAACAACGGCTTTATAAGCTTTAAAACCAACCACTTCTCTTATTACACGGTAACTCGCCTTACTCCTAAGGAAAGATGCGCGCTTTACGGGCACTCCTACGGAACGATGACCAAAGTGGAAGGCGGTTGCTTAGGCAAAACTTACGATTTAAAAATCTGTATACGTTGCCACGAAAGATTAGAAGAAAACGTTAAGAAAGCACCCGGGCACGACGGCGAAGTAGTTACAACTCCCGCGACCTGCACGCAAAGCGGCAGCGAAACGTTTAAGTGCAAGAACTGCAGCTATTCTTATACAAACGTTATTCCCGCGATCGGGCACGACTACGCGTTAAAATCCGACGAAAAAGCCACTTGCGAAAAAGAAGGCGTAAAAACCTTTGCGTGCAAGAACGAAGGCTGCGATTCTACTTACACCCAAACCTTGCCAAAGGCCGAGCATGTATTAACAAGTAACAAAGTCGCTCCCACTTGCGGAAGCGAGGGTTACACCGAATACTCTTGCGAAAACTGCGACTATAATTACAAAACGAACTACGTAAAAGCAAACGGACACGAATACGATTACGACGATCCCGAAAAAACCGTATGGGATTTCGAAGGCTACGCCGAAGGCAGCACTGCTTATGCGGGTGCAAGCGCAAGCGTTGCGTTCCATTGCGTAAATTGCGACCATTGCGAAAATTTAGTAGCCGCCGTAAGCGTTAAGTTAAAATACGGCGCTTGCTCGAATTATTTTAAAGTTACGTTTACCGCCGCGGTAACCTTCGAAGGCGCTATTCGTTCTAAAGAATTCGTATTTTCGTCGGGCGACGCGGATCATAAATTCTCCGATAAGTATAAACACGACGAGAAAAATCACTGGCACGAATGTATTTGCGGCGAAAGGCAAGAAGAAAGCATAGCCGCTCACGAATTTGCAAATCCCGTAGTTAAAAAGAAAGCCACTTGCGGAAAAGAAGGCGAACTTTTATACACTTGCGTTTGCGGAGCAACCAAAACCGAAGTTATTCCCGCCACCGGCGAGCATAGCTTTAAAGACGGCGTTTGCACGATTTGCGGCAACAGTTCGTTCTATACTAATCTTTTCGAATCGTCTTGCACGGTTAACGGTTTAACCGTTACGATAGAAAATTTCGTTTTAAATAACGTTTATATCGTTAACGGCGAAGTAAAACTCGAAGAGTGGGTCGAACAAGTCGGGATAGTTTACTTAACTTTATACTTCGAAGACGGCGAACTTAAAGGCGAAGGCAAGGCGAAGGTTATTGTAAACGACGATACGTTCGATTGCGAAGCATATATCGAAAACGGTTACGTTTACTTTAGCGTTGCCCAAGGCAATGGCGAAAACGAACTCAAAGACGGCTATTTAGGCAAAGCTTCGGTAGAAGCGCTTGCAGACGCGTTAATAGAAAGCATGTTCGGTTCGAGCGCCCCGATCGTCTCGTCCGATTTGCGTGAATTTATCGAAATTTATAACGAAGCGATAGCCGCGGTTAAAACGCTTATAAAAACTCAGCCCGAAAAAGCCGAAAAGATTATAAGCAGCTTGTTCGATATTGTTTATAAGCGCGAAAAAACCGCAAGCGGATATAAGTTTACTCTCGATTACGATAAACTTTATGCGCTTAACGATAATTTGGCTAATAAAACAATTGCCGAAGTTATAGACGTTTATTTCGGAAACGGCTCTTTCGACGAGCTTTACGACTGCGCTTTAAGCGTTTTGGCTTTAACCCCGAACGAGCTCTATTCTGCTTTGACCGATGCCGATATCGATACGGAAGGCGTTATAGCAATCTTAAATAAATATTTAGGATTTACCGATTCGGATATAAAGGCGTTCTTTGAAAATTACGGCGAAACCGCTGTCGGCGATTTTCTCCTCGGCGAAAACTACGTCGATGTAATTAACGAAAACGTAGTGAGCATGCTTAAAGAACGTTCGCTTTACGCGCTTTTGTCGGGCTTCGTAGAAGGCGCAGAAGAGGTTCGCTTCGAAATTGACAGAGTTTTAAACGAAGCTGAAGGCGCTTTGAATATAACCGTTGTAAGCAATTCGGGCGGCAAACTGCTCGAAGTAAATTGCGGCGTTAACGGATTTATGAGCGGCATGATAAACGGCGATTTAGGTTTTGTTATCGAAGATGGCAATCCCGAACTCGCTTTGGGCGATATAGTCGGGAAAATAGAGGATATTCTCGTTGATCCCGACGAAGACAGGTTGAAGTTCGACGAATGGATTCTGTCTTATTATCAATATGACGCCGTTAACGGCAGCACGGAGATAGAATTCGCGGGCGAAAGCTATACCGCAAGTCATTGGTACGATATTTACTATAGATACGTAAACAGTCCTTCAATTCATTTGGCTTCGCCCGATTGCAAAAATTGGATATGCTATAACATAAATTGCGATATGGTATATTGCTTATTCGACTTCTATTCGACCGAAAACGGCGAACTTTTCTTGAGTAACGGCGGAAAGGTTATAAAAATCGAAGTAACCGAAAGCGGCATCACCGCCACTCATTCGGACGGAACGGTTGTTACGCTTAGCGAAATACAACTTCCCGCCGAAAGCGAATACGAATTAAAAGAAGATTATTATTTAGCCGTTTTCAAAGCCTATTTAAATAGCGTTATCGGCTTCGATTTCGCTAAGTCTTACTGCACGGCTTACGACGAGTCTGAGCAATACGCTAGCTACTATTATAACACCGAAACCAAAGAGTATTCTTATTCTTATAGTTCACGGCACGATTATCAATTGGTAGCCAAAGAATTTTTAAGCACTTCCAACTCGTGTGAAGACGGCGTGGTTTTAACCTATAAGTGCGCTTACTGCGGCGATTCGTATAAACGTACGATTTATTGGCACGATACAGAGTCGGTTATAATAGATTTAAAAGACAAAGGCTTCTGCAGCGTGTATTTGGTGGAAAACCGTTGCGCGGCGTGCGGAACAACGATTACCGATAGATATTTCGATAGGTGGGAAGGCTACGGCGAATGTTCTTTCGAATGGACCGGCAATACGGAGCAAGGTTATGAAATTTACACTTGCCAAACCTGCGGCTGTTCTTATTATACTGAACAAATCCGTAGCGAAAAGGACGAAAATTGCAAATATACCGTAACTTGGTATTACATATTCGTTAACGCCGACGGCGAAGAAGTTTATCGCTATGTTTATGACCGTTCCGCGTACTACGTACATAGTTGTAAATACGAATTTATTCTTAACGGCGAAACTTGCGAAGAAGGTTATACCGTTAAAATAACTTGCTTAGATTGCGATTATTCGAGCGAGAAAGTAGGAACGTCACACACTATTTACACGATATTCACTTTAAGTAACGGCAAATGGTGTAACGCTCTTACGGGCGAACAAGGTACTATCGATTGCTGCGAAGGTGAATATTTGAGTATTAGTCGTTGCCCATGCGGGTATATGTACGGCATAAATGGCATTTGTGAGTCGTGCTTTACTTGCGGTTTAACGTTTGAACAAAGTACCGATACTACCGAAAAAGGCACTTGCGTAGTAAACAAAAAATGGCATATATGCGTCGGCTTTAACGGTGCAACGCTTTACGAATACGAAAATAAAGGCTTCGATTCCTTTAATCATAGTTACAGTGTGGAATTGGTAACCGACGAAGAAGACGGAACTTACGTTAAAGAAGTGTGTTCCGTTTGCGGCGACGAAAGATGCAGTCCCATTTACTTGCAAAACGTTTACGATTTAAGCGAAAACGGCACTTTCGAATTTACTTTCACCGCCGAAAACGAGAAAAATAATTATATTTTCCTTTTCGACGAACGCATAGCAAGCATTAATATTTTCGATGCCGAAGGCAATTTTGCTTATGAAAGATATAACGGCTGGTGCCTTTCCGTGCCGCTTGAGGTCGGTGAATATAATGTCGTGGTTTCTTCTTATAGCGGGCGCGATAAAGTAGGCTTGATCGTTTTAGGTACCGCCGGGGTAGTAGATCAATTAGTCCGCGACGGCATATATTGTATGCACGATAATCGAAGAGCAAGCGACTTATTATTGGGCGATTCTTGCGAAGACGGCGTTATCGATTTCGGCTATTGCGCATATTGCGGCGCGGTTGCAGGTTTAAATTTAAGTTACGAGCACGAAGTTTGTTGGAGAGAGCTCGATTTATCGCAATTCGGCGCGTGCGAGGGTAGTTTCAGTTACGTCAGTTATTACGGTTGCGCTTGCGGTAAGGTAGTCGGACGCTATAACGGTATAAGTCTTGCCTGCAACTATAATTCTTCAAGCACTACGTATACCGATGGAAAAGGTAAATTAATTCACGTTGAAGAACGTACTTGCAAAACTTGCGGCTTGTTCTATCAATGCAGTTATTACGACGTGCTCGATTACGGTAATTGCAAAGGAACGCACTACTACACCGTAATCGTTAAAGTCGGCGATAATATCGTGTTTAATTACGATTACACCGGTATTTACACTCAGCACGATTACGTCGTAACTTACGAACTTCTCGGCGGCGAAGGTTCTTCTTGTAATGAAGGCGTTATTATAACTTACACCTGCAAAACTTGCGGAAATAGTTATTATGATAATATAGGTTGGCATAGGCAAGTTATCGAAGAAAAAATCGATTTAAGCGAATACGGCTGCGTTTGCGGCGGATATGCCGTTATAAGCCGTTGCCCGTGCGGCGAAAGCGTTTCTTTCTCGCTAAGCGAAGCGCTTTGCGAGTTCGACGAAGTTTATTACGATAGGAGTGAATTTGACGAACTTTTAACCTCGTCACTCGAAAAAACCTTAAACGAAGGCGAAGAAGTTATATTAAACGATGATTATTGGCAATATAACAGCTCCGGCGATATGTGGTTAGAGAGATATGCCTATGTTTACACCTGCGCGGTAACCGATCCTAAAGCCTGTGGCTTTAAAATGGTTCGAGCTTATTACTACGTAAGGGAAAAAGGCGAATGTGTGACATATCGCTATGAATCTTGGCTGTGTTACGATTCTGCCGCCAAAGAATATAAATTTATATATTCGCGTAAATACGACGAAGTGTGTCAATGGCATAATTATGGCGAAGGTAAGTCTTTAGAAACAAACGACGGCACGGTTTACACTTGCCAAGATTGCGGCTCTACTTATACCGAACGCTGGTATCAAGAAGAAGACGGCACAAGCGTTGACGAACGCATAGCAATTAACACAAAGTATCAAGAAAACGGATTTAACCAAAGCTATTCGTATGTTCATAAACATAAAAACGATGCGGAAAACGATACTGAAGAATATTCAGAAGAATATCGTTACGTTCATAACGACGGAACCGTATATATAGAAAGCAATATCAACAAATATTTTTATCGTAACGGTTTTGAATATCAAAGTTATTATAAATACGTTAACGGCGATTATTGGCATTGTTGTGAATACACTTACGATTTTAGCAATTTAAACGGCGAAGGCTGCGTAAGAACGTGCAAATATACGAACAGTAACGGTTCGGAAGAAATAACCACCGAAAACTGCTGCAAATTCGAATTAAACGCTAAAGAAAGCGTAACCAAAATGCCCACTTGCACGCAAGAAGGGTCCGCAAGCGTTGCTTGCATCGTTTGCGGAATGCAAAAAACTATCGTTTTAGAGCGTTTAGGTCACTGCTTCGTTCGGCTTGAAAACGGCAATTACTTCTGCACCGGCTGCGGGCTTCAAAATGAAAACGGAGCAGACGGCTCCGTCAGCTTAGAAGATTTAACTTCTTCATTAGGCAACGGCGAAAACTACGTCGTCGGCTATTACGATAACAGCGGCGTTAAATTCAATTATTACGTTTGCTTGGTTTTGCATAGCGACCCCGATAAAGAAATTATCTTAGAAGGCGTTGAATTTACCGAACTTTCCGATACCTTAATTTCGTTTAGCAAGGCTCAGGTTGAAGAATTGGCTCTCGCTAAGGGATATGAAAGCGGCTCTTACGACGTAAGGTTGGTTTTCGTGCCCGAAGCTATCGGCGGTGGTTTAGATTATGCAATCACTTTAACTCAAGAAGAACCCGTAACCGAAATAACAGAAAGCTGCTCGTTTGTCGGTCGTTTAGAAGACGGCACCGTTACTTACACCGTAACGCCTTCTGTCAGCGGCGTTTGGAGTTTTACTCCTGCGTTTTGCGGCGGCAGTTATAATATGTATTTCTGCGATGGTGAATTGCGGGTAACGTTATCTGACGAAGACGGAAATCAGTTAGCTTACGGATCAGGATTTTTTAAAGGGAAATATTATGAGAATCTTTTAATGACTTGCGAACTCGAAGCCGGAAAAAGCTATACTTTAAATGTAGAAGTTTATGTTTATGATAGGAATTATTGTTATTTTGACGGCTTTGAAGTTTTTGTCGATATGAAAATTTTCATGGGCACGTATGTAGGCGTTACCGTTACGGCACCTAACGATTAATCGTTTTAAAATATTACCTCTCTGAAGCAAAAGTTATTTCTTTTGGTAAGTTTGCTTCGCAAGTTAGGTGCAAAAATAAAAGGTCGGCAAATTCGCCGACCTTTTATCATGCGTTTTTGTTTTGAGAATAGGCGAAAAGAAAGCCTTGGCTGCCCTTGCTTAGGGAAGCTGTCCGCGGAGCGGACTGAAGGGGAGAAGAAAGCAAGAAGTGCTGCTATAGGTCGATTATCGGCACTTTTGAGTTGAACAATTAAACTTTTTAAAAATCAAGCAGCCCCCTCATCTGACAGCTTCTCCCCAGGGCGAAGCCTTAATTTGCTACGCTCGCGCATTATTAAAATTGCGCCTAGATCCGTTCGACTTCGCGGCTTATTCAGCCGCTTTGCTCAGGATGAACGCCGCGTGTAAAAAGCCTTCCCCTGCGCAGAAATCGACTGAAAACAAGTAAACTTAAACGCATTGGGGGAGATTCCCCTGTCAGGGGAAATGTCGGCTTTGCCGACAAAAGGGTGCCGCCGCGGCAGGCGGGGTGTTTTTTTGCCGTTTCTTTGGATATTATAAAAATGACGAATAAAATATCGGCAAAAAAACGGATGCGGGGAAAAAGTCCCGTAAAAAACTCAAGCAAAAGCCCCCTCATCACCGCTATGCAAATGCTACGCGGAGGTCCCCAGTGCGAAGCCTTAATTTGCTTGCTTGCGCATAATTATTTAATAACGCGCCTAGATCTTTCGACTACGCTCAAGATGACGCGCCGCGATAAAAGGCTCTCCTAAGCTTAGGGGCGCTGTCAACGAAGTTGACTGAGGGCTTTACTTATTGAAAAGCAACAATCCTTCAGGCGCGTACGCGCCAGCTTCCTTTACACAAGGAAGCCTTTTTCGCATTGCTTGCGTAAAACCCGAAATAGCCGATAATCGACCTATAGGCGGGCTTTTTTGCGATAAAAAAGTTTAGCCATAAGAATATTCAAGGCTTGGTATAAAAAATTATTATAACAAAAATCTTCTTCTTCTTTTTAAAAGAATTGTAAAATTTGCCGCGATGTGTTAAAATCAAAAAAAGCTTTTTTTATCTAAACGCGCATTGCGTTTAGCTTTAGGTTTACCGAATAAAAGCGGTTTACCGAAGGAGGTAGAGATGGAAAACGTTAAAAAACGCTATGGTTTGTGGACGGGCATAGCGATGGTTATAGGCATCGTTATAGGCTCGGGCGTGTTTATCAAGGCGGGCGGAGTTTTAAAACTTTGCGGTGGCGATTTAAAGCTTTCGCTTTTGGCTTGGCTTATCGGCGGAATAATAATGGTTGCTTCGGGCTTTTGTTTTGCCGTGTTCGCAACCCGCGTAACCAAGTATAACGGCGTGGTCGATTACGTCGAAGCCGCTACCAACGATAAAGTCGGCTACGTTTTGGCGTGGATCATGACGGTGTTTTACTATCCCATAATCGTTGCCATAATATCGCTTTTAGCGGGCTCGTACTTCTTCCAAATGATAGGTTCGGACATAGCAATCAACTCGTGGCAAAATTTTTTGTTTGCGTTCGGGCTAGTGAGTTTGTTCGTTGCCGTTAACTATTTTTCGCCCGCGATTTCTGCAAAATTTCAGATTTCTGCAACAGTTATCAAGCTGATTCCTATACTTTTAATAGCCGTGGTGGGGCTTTTTGCTTCATTAATAGCGCCCGATAAAGGCATCGT
>CAZNKA010000026.1:0-1136 GCA_964573495.1 uncultured Acidiphilium sp.
TTCCACTCGATTAGAAGCGTTAAAAACCGTTACCGGATTTTTGGCTAAGTCTACGGAAGAATACGTCGTTATGTCCGACAGCGACGCCGTGTGTTCCATGGATTTTACGCCTATGCTCGAAGCGCATAAAAAGAACAACGCGGATATAACGTTGGTTTACGTAAAACAAAAAGCCAAAAATTTAGGCGGTACTAATAACGCGGTTATAAAAACCGACGAAAGCGGTCGGGTTAAAGATATAGCTTTCGATCCGCAGCGCGTAAAGGGCGAAGTATTGCTCTATACCAACGTTTGCCTTTTAAGAAAGGATTTGCTTTTAAGTTTAATAGCAGACGCGACCGCGCATAACAAACGCCATTTCGGCGCGGATATACTTGCCGCGGGGCTTAACCGCTTAAGAATTTTTGCCCACGAACATACGGGTTATTACGTAAAAATCGATTCTATGCAATCGTATTACGAAGAAAATCTTAAACTTTTAAATAAGGACAGTCGTCACGAATTGTTCGAAGGCGGCGGGGTTTACACTAAGGTAAAGGACAGCGTTCCCACAAAATACGGCAACGGCTCGATAGTTAAAAACTCTATGATAGCGGACGGTTGCGTTATAGAGGGCGAAGTTTATAACAGCGTGATATTCCGAGGAGTTAAAGTAGGGCGCGGCACCGTGGTTAAAAACTCGGTTTTAATGCAAGGCACGCTAGTCGGAGAAAACGCCGTCGTTAATTGCATAATTACGGATAAAAACGTAATAATTAAAGATAGGCGCGAGCTTTCCGGTTGCGAAACGCACCCCTTCTTTATCGGCAAAGGAAAGGTTTTGTAATTTTTGCGTCGGCGTTGCGGCGATTATTCGCCTTATAGCCGAATTAATTAAAGCATATTATCGTTCGCCGAACGAAAAAAACGCTCGGCGGGCTTAAAAATTTAAATTATATAAAGGAAACGATATGAAAGTCGAACGAAAATCGAACGTTAAAAAGACAACGGCTGTAAAAGCATCTGCCGAAAAAGCGGCGAAAAAACCCGCCGAAGTCGAAAAAAAGGAAGTCGCCTTAAAAAAAGAACCTGCGGCAAAAACGGTTAAAAAGTCGAAAGAGATAAAAGAAGTAAAAGAAGTTAAAAAAACTAAAAAA
>CAZNKA010000026.1:1236-13496 GCA_964573495.1 uncultured Acidiphilium sp.
TTGTTTTCGTGCAGATTAGACGGCGTTACTTACTATTTTATAGATAACGAATTCTATTTCAAGCGCGATAATCTTTACGGATATTTCGACGACGGCGAAAGGTTCGCTTTCTTTTCTAAAGCCGTGCTCGACAGCTTAGGTTATATGGGTTATTATCCCGACGTTTTAAGCTGTAACGACTGGCACACCGCCGCTACGATTATTTATTTGCGCGGGCTTTACGGAAATAAATTCGGGTTCGACCATATTAAAACAGTTTTCACGATACACAATATCGAATATCAAGGCAAATACGGTTTAGAAACCGCCGCCGACCTTTTCGGCTTTCCCGAATGGATACTCGGCTCGGTAGAGTTCGATGGTTGCTTGAACCTTATGAAAGGTGCGATCGAACTTGCGGACAGGGTTACTACCGTAAGCCCCACGTATGCTAACGAAATAAAAGATCAATTCTTTTCGCACGGGCTAGACGCTATAATAAGCCGTAATTCAGGCAAGCTTTCGGGTATTTTAAACGGTATCGACGAAGCGTTGAACGACCCTGAAACCGACGGTGCGCTTTTTAAAAACTATTCCGCGAAAGACGTAAGCGGCAAAGCCGTTTGCAAGGCGGAGCTTCAAAAAATGTTAGGGCTTCCCGTTCGCGCGGACGTACCTGTGATCGCGATGATTTCTCGCCTCGTTTCGCATAAAGGGCTGGATTTGGTAAAACACATATTAGACGAGCTTTTGTGCGAAGACGTGCAATTCGTCATACTAGGCAAAGGCGACGTCGATTACGAAAACTTCTTCAGATATATGGAAGGGCGTTACAACGGCAAGTGCCGTGCGCTTATCGCGTTTAACCGCGATATGGCTTCTAAGCTTTATTCGGGTTCGGATATATTCTTAATGCCTTCCAAGCAAGAACCGTGCGGACTTTCGCAAATGATTGCTTGCCGTTACGGCTCTATTCCCGTAGTTCGCAGAACGGGCGGGTTGGCGGACAGCATTACTCCGTTCAACGTAGATAGAACGAGCGGCAACGGCTTTGCTTTTAGCAATTACAACGCGCACGAAATGCTTTACGTTATTAAGGATTCCATATTCACTTTCGGCGATAAAGCCGTTTGGACTAAGCTCGTTGCGGACGCTATGAATACGGACTTTAGCTGGAAGCTTTCAGCCGAAAAATACGAAGCGCTTTACGACGGACTTTTAGGTTTGTAATTAAAATCGCAGCCGTATATAAAAATCAAGCGGATAAAACTCGTTTAGGTGTTTTATCCGTGATATAACCAATGGTTAAACAATCGGGATTAATAATCTCGGCGTGTGCGCAAGCGCGCATACGTTTTTTACGTAAGACGGGGCAATGATAGGGAAGGCTATAAAGGAGAGAAACACTAAACGACTATGGCAGAAAAATTAAATCTCACTAAAAAAGAAGCCGCCGAAATAATTAAAGGCAAGCTTTCGCGCTTTTTCGGCGTAAACGATAAAGAAGCGACGAAAGAGCAGCTTTATAAAGCGGTCGTAATGGCGGTGCGCGATATACTTTTGGAAAAACGCAAAAGCTATCATTACAAGGTTAAGGATAAAAAGGGCAAGCGCGTTTATTATCTTTGCATGGAATTCCTTTTGGGGCGTTCGCTTAAAAACAACGTTTATAATTTAGGCATCGAAGCGCCTTTGCAAGAAGCATTAAAGCATTATAAAGTAACGCTCGAAGACCTTTACGAAAATGAGCCCGACGCGGGCTTGGGTAACGGCGGATTAGGTAGGCTTGCCGCTTGCTTTTTAGATTCGCTCGCCACGCTCGATTATCCCACGATGGGTTATTCCATTCGCTACGAATACGGCTTGTTTAAGCAAAAAATAGTAGACGGTTGGCAAATGGAACTCCCGGATAATTGGCTTCCGGGCGGCGAAGTTTGGCTTACTCAGCGCATGGATAAGGCGTTCAAGGTTAAATTCGACGGCAGAATAGTCGAAGAATGGACGGAGCAAGGCTTAAAAATTCGCCACGTAGACGCAACCGAAGTCGAAGCTTTGCCGTACGATATGATGGTTTCGGGCAGAAATTCCGAAGCAGTTTCCGTTTTAAGGCTTTGGAGCGCGAAAAGTTGCCAAACTTTCGATATGCGCTCTTTTTCGGAAGGCGATTATATGCGTTGTATGCAAGAAACGGGCGAGGCAGAGCTTATTTCTAAGGTTTTATATCCCGCGGATAACCATTTCGAAGGTAAGTCGCTGCGCTTAAAACAGCAATATTTTTTAGTTTCGGCCTCGCTTCAGGATATAATTTACAATCACATTCACCGCTACGGCACGCTCGATAACTTGCACGAAAAAACCACTATTCATATAAACGATACGCACCCCGCGCTTTGCGTGCCCGAGCTTATGCGTATTATGCTCGACGATTACGGCTATTCGTGGGAAAAGGCATGGGATATAGTTACCAAAACCGTGGCTTATACCAATCACACCGTTATGAGCGAGGCTTTAGAAAAGTGGAGCGAAGACTTAATCGAAAGAAGGCTTCCGCGTATTTACGGCATAATTAAAGAAATAAACGCTCGTTTCTGCGCCGAACTTTGGAATAAATATCCGGGGCAGTGGGATAAAATAGACAGAATGAGCATAATGTCGCACGGACAAATAAAAATGGCTAACCTTTCGGTGTTAGGTTCTAAAAAAGTAAACGGCGTTTCCGCGTTGCATACCGAAATAATCAAAAACAGCGTATTTAAAGATTTTTACGAGCTTTCGCCCGAAAAATTCATTAACGTAACGAACGGCATCGCGCACAGAAGATGGCTTTGCCAAGCTAACTCGGAGCTTTCCGCACTTTTAACCGATTGCATAGGCGACGGATTCGTTATGGACGCTTTAGAGCTTGAAAAGTTCAAAGCCTTTGCCGATGACGAAAGCGTGCTTAAACGCATAAACGAAATAAAACTTGTCAAAAAGAAGCAACTTGCCGACTTTTTGAACAAACGAGACGGCGCGAATTTAAACCCCGATACTCTTTTCGACGTTCAGGCAAAGCGTTTGCACGAATATAAGCGTCAGCTTTTGAACGTGATGCATATAATCGACCTTTACGAGCAGCTCAAAGAAAATCCCGAGCTTAACGTAACGCCGCAAACCTTCATTTTCGGGGCGAAGGCGGCGCCCGGTTATTATATGGCTAAGCAAATAATCAAGCTTATTTGTTTCTTGGCGGAAGACATTAACAAAAACGCCGATAAACGCATATGCGAAAAACTCAAAGTTTATTATATCGAAGATTATTGCGTTACCGCCGCCGAAAAACTTATGCCCGCTACCGAGGTTTCGGAACAGATTTCTCAAGCCGGCAAAGAAGCCAGCGGCACCGGTAATATGAAGTTTATGATAAACGGCGCTTTAACCTTAGGCACGCTAGACGGCGCAAACGTCGAAATGAGCGAGCGCGTCGGGCTTGATAATATTTACATTTTCGGGCTTAAAGCGCAAGAAGTCGAAGAACTTTGGCGCAGAGGGTACGATGCCAGCTGCTATTACAATTCGAACGTTCGCTTGCGCAGAGTTATATCTTCGCTTAAGCGCGGATTTAACGGCGAAAGCTTTTCGAACATCGCGGATTACTTGCTTACAGGTTCGCCGGTGGCGGATCCGTATATGTGCATGGCGGATTTCGGCGCGTATTGCGAAGCGCGCGAAAGAATGCTTAAAGATTATTCGGATAAAACCGTTTGGGCTAAAAAGAGCCTTTTAAACATCGCTTCGAGCGGCACTTTCTCTGCCGACAGAAGTATTCGCGAATACGCCGAAAACATCTGGAACGTTAAACCCATAAAATAAATTACCGAAATAAAAACCCCGCTATAGGTCGATTAACGGCACTTTCGCTTATTGTTTTAACTTAAAATCGCTTGCGGCGGGGTGATGCTTAAATATGTTTTTCAAATTCGATCCGCTAAAAACTGAATATAAAAACGTCGGGGGCGAACGTGCGGGCGAACTTTTTAAAATCAACGTTCGTTCGGACGCCAACGACGTTTGGCTTTCTATTTGCTTGGACGGTCAGCACGAAAAATTTATTCAAATGCAATGTCTTTCGTTCGGTGGCTCGGGTGACGGTCGCGAAGGCGAAAACGGCGAGCGTTCCTTCGGTGCGGAGTTAAAGCTCGAAAACGGCTTGTATTTTTACTATTTCGTCGCGGACGGCGTTCCTTTTTACGCTAACGAGCTTCTATTAGCCGAGCGCGGCGACTTTTATTCGAATTTAAACAAATGGCAGCTCACGGTTTATCCCGCGGATTACGTCGTTTCGGAAGGCTTAAAGGGCGGAATTATTTATCAGATTTTTCCCGATAGATTTTGTCGTGCGGGCGATTTTTCGGTGGGCGCGGGCAAGGTTAAACGCGAAGATTGGGGCGGAGAGCCTACTTTTCGCTCTGCCGACGGCAAGGTTCGCAACAACGAGTTTTTCGGCGGCAATTTTAAAGGTATAATTTCTAAATTACCTTATTTAAAATCGCTCGGAATTACGGCAATTTACTTAAATCCCATATTCGAAAGTTACTCTTCGCACCGCTACGATACCGGCGATTATATGCACGTAGACGAGATTTTGGGCGGCGACGAAGCATTTGCCGATTTCTTGCGCGAATGTGAGAGTTTAGGCGTTAAAGTGATAATAGACGGTGTGTTCAATCACGTCGGGGCGGGTAGCGTTTATTTTAACAAATACGGCGATTATCCGTCGTGCGGGGCGTACAATTCGCCTAATTCGCCTTATCGCGATTGGTTTACCTTTCGTTCATATCCCGAAAATTACGAGTGTTGGTGGGATTTTAAAACTCTGCCATGCATAAACAAAAACTGCGAAAGCTTTCAAAATTTCATCGCGGGCGAAAACGGAGTACTCGAAAAATATTTGTCTGCGGGCGTATACGGCGTTCGTTTAGACGTAGCGGACGAGCTTACCGACGAATTTATTAAAAAAATCCGTGCGCGAGTAAAAGCGCACGGCGACGGCGCGGTAATAGGCGAAGTGTGGGAAGACGCGACCAATAAAATCGCTTACGGAGTAAGACGGGCGTATTTTTACGGCGGCGAACTCGATTCGGTAATGAATTACCCGCTTAAAAACGCTATTATCGATTACGCTAAAACGAAAAACTGCGCGCTGCTTCATAAAACCGTGCGCGAGCAAATAAACAATTATCCGCCTGCCGCGTTAAATTCGCTTATGAACGTTCTTTCCACGCACGATTCCGTAAGGCTTATAAACGCGTTGGGCAGAAGCAATCCGATTTCTTCTAAAGACGAAATGGCGTATAATTATCTTACCGACGAGCAATATTCGCGCGGTAAAAATCTGCTTTTTATTTGCTACGCGCTGTGCTATTTTTTATACGGAGTACCTTCGCTTTATTACGGCGACGAGGCGGGTTTGCAGGGTGATTTAGATCCGTACAACCGCCGCTGTTATAATTGGGAAAGTGCCGATAACGGGCTTATAGATGGGTTTTTGCGGTTGGGGAACATTAGAAAAAACGCCCCCGCGTTAAAAAACGGGCAGTGCGAAGTACTTGCCGCGGATAAGGGCTTTTTTGCTTTTAAACGCTTCGACGAAAGCGGCGAAACTTTTTTCGCGTGCAATATGAATTCGTACACTTTGCAAATCGAACTGTCGGAAGAAATGAAAAACGAGTTCGACGGAAAAACACAGAGTTCGTTCGAATTAAAACCCGAAACCTTTGCAGTTTTAACGCGGCGGTTTTAAAAAACGCGCGGCTTAAAATTAAATTTTGCGATAACGCAATCAAAAAAAAGAAAAAACAATACGAAAACTTAATTTAACCAAGGTGAAAAATGGATATTTTAGCAAAAATTACCGAAGAATTCGGGCTTAAAAGGGAAAACGTAGATAACGTTGTAAGTCTTTTAGACGAAGGGAACACGATTCCTTTCATCGCGCGATACAGAAAGGAATTGACCGGTCATATAGACGACCAGGTTTTGCGCGAACTTTCGGATAGGCTTACCTATCTTCGCAATTTAGAAGAGCGCAAAGAAGACGTAAAAAACAATATCGAAGCGCAGGGCAAACTTACGGACGAAATAGTCGCGGCGCTTTCCGCGGCGGTTACTCTTACCGAAGTAGAAGATATTTATCGCCCGTATAAACAAAAAAAGAAAACCCGCGCGACGATGGCTATCGCAAAGGGCTTAGAACCGCTTGCCGACGTTATGCAGGCGCAAGAAATAAAAGAAGGCAGCGCCGAGCAAATCGCTTCGGATTATATAAACGAAGAGCTTGGCGTAAAAAACGCAAAAGAGGCGCTTTGCGGCGCTATGGACATTATTGCCGAGCGTGTTTCCGACGACGCCGAGCTTCGCAAAAAGTTGCGTAAAATATTCATGCGCAACGGCGACGTTTCGTCTAAAATGAAAGAAACCGACGACGAAGCCGCCAAAGTTTACGAAGGCTACGCCGATTATTGCGAACCCGTTTCCGAAATAAAAAGCCACCGCGTGCTTGCCATAAATCGCGGCGAAAAAGAAGGATTTTTGCGCGTAAAAGTAGGAATAGACAAAGAGTTCGGCGGGCGCGTTTGCCAAGCCGCGTACGTAAAGCCGGGCAGTATTTTTACTCAATACGTAGCGGACGCCGCAGCCGATGCTTACGAAAGGCTTATAGCTCCGTCCATCGAGCGCGAAGTTCGCGGCGAGCTTACGGATACCGCCAGCGAACAAGCCATAAAAATGTTCGAAGTTAACTTAAAACCGCTTTTAATGCAACCGCCCGTCAAGGATAAAATCACTTTGGGATGGGACCCCGCTTACCGCACGGGTTGCAAGCTTTGCGTGGTAGACGAAACGGGTAAGGTTTTGGATAAAACGGTAATTTACCCCACGCCGCCGCAAAATAAAATAGAAGAAGGCAAGGCGGTAGTTAAAAAACTTATCGATAAATACGGCGTTCAGGTTATATCGATAGGCAACGGCACAGCTTCTAAAGAAAGCGAAATAATCGTTTCGGAAATAGTGCGCGATTACGAGGGGAAAGTGGGTTACATGGTCGTAAGCGAGGCGGGGGCTTCGGTTTATTCGGCTTCTAAACTCGGCGCCGAAGAATTCCCCGATTACGACGTATCGGAGCGTTCTGCCGTTTCGATAGCCAGAAGACTTCAAGATCCGCTTGCCGAGCTTATAAAAATCGACCCGAAGTCTATAGGCGTCGGTCAATATCAGCACGACATGCCCGAAGCTCGGCTCGACAGCGTTTTGAAAGGCGTTATGGAAGATTGCGTAAACAAGGTCGGCGCAGACTTAAACACCGCCAGCGCTCAGCTCCTTTCGTATATCGCGGGGCTTAATTCGGGAATAGCCAAAAACATAGTCGCTTACCGCGAAAAGAACGGAAAATTCACTTCGCGCAAAGAGCTTTTAAAAGTTCCTAAACTCGGCGAAAAAGCGTTTACGCAGTGCGCGGGCTTTATGCGCATACCCGGCGGCAAAAACATATTGGATAATACGGGCGTTCACCCGGAATCGTACGAGGGGACGCAAAAGCTTTTAGAACTTTTCGGTTATACCGCCGAAGACGTAGAAAAGGGCAGGCTTTCCGACTTGCCGCAAAAAATTAAGCAAGCGGGTGTTAAAACCGTTTGCGAAAAAACCGGCTTAGGCGAACTTACGCTTAACGATATAACCGCCGAACTTTTAAAACCGGGGCGCGACGTGCGCGACGCACTTCCTCAGCCCATGCTCCGCAAAGACATAATGGACATAAACGACTTAAAGCCCGGAATGAAAGTTAAAGGCACCGTCCGCAACGTTATAGATTTCGGCGCGTTTATAGATATAGGCGTCCACCAAGACGGGCTCGTTCACGTTTCGGAAATGAGCGATAGATTTATTCGCCATCCGAGCGAGGTTTTAAAGGTCGGGCAAGTCGTCGAAGCTACGGTTATATCCGTGGACGTTAAGAAGAACAGAATAGGTTTAAGTTTAAAATCCGCGCCCGTTTTAAAAAACGTTTAAGCCTTTTTGGTAAATAGCCGCTAATATTCGCTTAAAAGCGGCAAATTGCTTGACAAAACGCGTCTCGCTTTGTTAAAATTACATCAGACCGTTTGCCGTGCGATAAAAACTTCGCCGTAAGCAGCGGCAAACACGCGCTTACGCAGCGCGCTCTATATAAGGAGATTTTATATTATGGATAAAAACACGTTTGAGCATGTGGCTAGCCTTTTGGCAGATCAGCTCGGTATCGACGTAGCCGCCGTAACCCCCGAAAAAGAAGTGGTTAAAGATTTCGGCGCAGATTCGCTCGATATCGTAGAAATGCTTATGGGGCTCGAAGAAGAATACGGAATAACCGTTTCCGAAGAAGACGCCGCTAACATCAAAACCGTGGGCGACATCGTTGCTCTTATCGAAAAGCATCAAAACTAAACGAATAAAAGGCGGCGGGCTGAAAATTGCTCGCCGTTTTTTACAAAACGGAAAATACTTAAACAAAAAAAGATAAAAATTCAAGGAGAAAAACAAAATGAAAGTACGTGATATTCCTTACGAGCGCGTAACGGTAGAAAGTGCGCTCAAAGCGTATAAAACAGCTATCGAGCAAATTAAAAACGCCGAAAACGCCGACCGAGCTATAGCCGCGCGCACCGCTTTGATTAACGAATTAACCGAGCTTAACACGGCGGGTGCTCTTTCTTACATGCGCTGGTCTTGCAACACTAAAGACGAATTTTATAAAGGCGAAAAAGAATATTACGATAAAAACATGCCTCTTTTGTCCGGCGTGCAAATCGAATATATCAAAGCTATGCTCGAAACGCCGTTCCGCGCCGAAATCGAAAAATCTCTCGATAAACCTATATATAAATCTTACGAGGTAGCGCTAAAGGCAATTGACGAAAGAGTTATTCCCGAAATGCAGGAAGAAAGCGAAATAGTCAACGAATACGCCACGTTTATGAGTGAATTCACCGTTGAATTCCGCGGCGAAAAATTGCCTTTCACGCTTTTAAAGCGTTATATGGAAGATAAAGATCGCGCAACTCGTCGCGAAGCGTTCGAAGCTTTGGGCGAAGTTTTCGAAAAGAACGCCGAGCTTTTAGACGGAATTTACGATAGGCTCGTTAAAGTTCGCACGCGTATGGCTCAAAAAATGGGCTATAAAAACTACGTGGAGCTGGGCTATCACAGAATGGGCAGAATTTGTTACGACCGCGATATGGTAGAATCTTTCCGCGAAAATATTTTAAACGACGTTGTTCCCGTGGTTTCTCGCATCAGAAAAGCGCGCGCAGAACAAATGGGTATAAGCGAACTTATGCTTTACGATTACGGCGTTTGTTTTTCGGACGGCGATCCGCAACCCGTTTTAGACGCCGACGGAATGTTTAAAGCCGGGCGCGAGATTTATCGCGAAATGAGCGACGAAACTGGCGAGTTTATCGATATGATGATCGATAACGACGCTTTCGACGTTTTGTCCCGTGAAGGAAAGTGGGGCGGCGGTTATTGCACCGAGTTTGCAAAATACAAACAGCCCTTTATTTTGGCTAACTTTAACGGAACTTCGGGCGACGTAGACGTTTTAACTCACGAAGCGGGGCATGCGTTTGCCAGCTATCTCGCGTTTAAAAACGATTTGGATCCCGAAGGACCTTTGGGAATGGAAACCGCCGAAACTCACTCGATGAGCATGGAGTTTATGTGCTGGAAGTTTATAGATAAATTTTTCGGCGACCGCGCCAAAGATTATAAGTATAAACACCTTTTGGACAGTTTGTCTTTCTTAACTTACGGCATAATCGTAGACGCGTTCCAACACGTCGTTTACGAACATCCCGAACTTACCCCCGCGGAGCGTAACGCCGAGTGGAATAAGTTAGAGCAAAAATTCCGCCCGTATTTAAGCACTAAAGGCATGAAATATTTCGAAAAAGGCACCAGATGGCAATATCAAATGCATATTTTCGAATCGCCGTTTTATTATATCGATTATTGTTTGGCGCAATCCAACGCGTTGCAGTTCTTGTTTGCCTCGCTCGAAAATTACGACGACGCGTTTTCGCGCTACGTAACCTTTACCAAAAAATACGGTTCCGAATTCTTCACGGATATGCTTAAAGAAGCGGGCATTAAATCGCCGTTCGAAAAAGGCGCGCTTAAAGAAGTTGCGTTAAAAAGCGAAAAAGTTTTAAACGAACTTTCTAGATAAATTTTTGCGATAAAGTCGATTGTAAAATGTTTGTTTTATACTTATTTATAGTTGTTTTTAACGTAGCTGCCAGCGTTTTTACCAAGCTTAACGCAAAAAAAGGCGGCAACGTTGCTTCGTATAATCTTTTTAGGGCAATCGTTCCGTTAATCGCGTTTTCCTTAGCCGCGCTCATTGCGGGGGAAACGCTTTCGCCAAGGCTTATTTTGTTCGGCTGCCTTTACGGCATATCGTCTGCGGGGGCAACTCTTTGCGGATATTACGCGCTTTCGATGGGGCCGATGGGCATAACCAGCGCGATAGCTACTTTTTCGCTCGTGCCGGTCAGTATTTGGTGCGTGGCGTTTAGGGGCGAACCGGTAACCGCCTATAAAGTTATAGGCACGGTTTTGGCAGTTGTAGCGTTGGTGACCATGAACGCCGAAAAATATTCGGGCGGGTTTAATAAGAAAAAATGGCTTGTTTTATCGTTTTCAACGCTTTTGTTTAACGCGGCAAGCTCAATTTTGGTGCTTTATGCGGGTAGCGAAGCGGGCGGAATAGGCTTTACCGCGCTGGCACAAGTCGTTCCGTCGTTGATTTTCGGCGGCATATTCGCTTTCGGAAAAATTAAATCGCGCAAAGCTCGTTTGCTCGAAAACGCCTATATACTTACAGAAAATAATATATCCGTCAACGAAGATATGTGTGTCGAAAATCCCGCTTCGAAGAATTTACCTAAAAAAGAAAGCGGCTTTTTAAGGACCGCTGCGTTCGGCGCGATTGCGGGTTGCGCCACGGCGGCAAGCGCGTTGGTTACCTTCTTGCTATCCGCCGGTAGCGAAGGCTCTATTTTGTTCCCGCTGGTTGCCGTTTTGAATTTATTCGGCGTATTTTTGGCGGGCACGTTCATATTCAAAGAAAAGCCTACTTTAAAACGAGTTATCGCGATAGTAATCGCGGCAGCTGCAATACTTTTTTTAAAGCTCAAATAAAGTTTTTACAGCCCCACAAAGGGCTTGACTTTTTACTCGCATCAAAGTATAATGTCATTCGGATAGTTCTGCTTTTAAAAAATATTTCAACTTAAAATCGGAATAAAAACGTTTTTTTAAATTCAGGCGAAAGTGCCGATAACGGTCTTATAGCCCCGCTTTTTTAAAAAACGCGCGGTAAGTTTTCGGCAATTTTGTCGCACTTTATTTTTTATCGTATGGAGGTTAACAATGCTAAGAACGGATATTTATACCCAAAAGCTGCGTCAACTTCGGGACACCCTGAAAGAGGCAGGGTACTCTCTTTGACGTCGACAATTTAAGAAAAGAACAAACCGAGCTCGAAGCTCAGCTGGAACTTCCCGAAGTGTGGGGCGATTTAGAAAAATCCACCGCGCTTTCGCGCAAACTTCAGCATATAAAAAACAAACTTTCGGTGTTCGACGAAACTTCCGCCGCCGTCGATAGTTTAGAAGACTTTTTGACTTTAGCCGAAGAAGAAAACGACGAAAGTTTAGCCGCTGATATCGAAAACGACCTTGCCAAAGCCGAAAACGACATCGAGCAGCTTCGTTTGCAAACGCTGCTTCGCGGCAAGTACGACGGTTCTAACGCCATACTCACCCTTCACGCGGGTGCGGGCGGCACCGAGGCGTGCGATTGGACCGAAATGCTTTATCGCATGTATATTTGTTACAGCGAAAAGCACGATTACAAGCTTATCGAATTAGATCGCGTTTCGGGCGACGAAGCGGGTATAAAAAGCGTTACTTTTAAAGTTGAAGGTGAAAACGCTTACGGTTATTTGAAAGCCGAAAAGGGCGTTCATCGTCTGGTAAGAATTTCACCGTTCGACGCGAACGCGCGCAGGCACACTTCCTTTTCTTCGGTAGAGGTAATGCCCGAAATCGAAGACGACGGAGATATAGTTATTCGCCCCGAAGAACTTAAGGTAGATACCTATCGTTCGAGCGGCGCGGGCGGTCAGCACGTCAACAAAACCGAATCGGCAATAAGAATAACTCACTTGCCCACGGGGATTATCGTCGCTTGCCAAAACGAGC
>CAZNKA010000027.1:0-13256 GCA_964573495.1 uncultured Acidiphilium sp.
GACGCGATGCTCATTGTAGGCAAGACGGACGAAGACAAAACAAAACCCGAATAAACAAGCGAAAGTACCTGTTTTTCGGGCTTTTTTGCTTTTGGCTTTTCAACGGGCTTAGCAATTTACGGGTTTTTTCGTATAAACTACGAAAATCTCCGCAAAAATACGCAAACAACATTGACTTTTTACATATAATATGGTAGAATGAGATTGTAAATCAAGGAGGCGTTTTATGGAATATACGAATCTTAATATACGAACCTCGAAAAAAACGAAAGCAGCGGCTGAAAAAATATTCGAAGAACTCGGAATCAGTACGTCTACCGCGTTTAACATTTTTTTAAAAGCGGTTATAAGGGAAAACGGTTTACCTTTCGATATGCGGGTCGAAACACCTAGCGCCGAAACCGTAGCAGCTATTGAAGAAGGCAGAAAAATGGCGCACGATCCGAACGTCAAAAAATATTCTAACGTAGACGAAATGAGGAAGTCTCTCGGATTATGAGTTTTAAAATCGTATGCACGAGCTGTTTCGAAAAAAGATTTGAAGCAAGCCGCAAAACGCGGAAAAAATCTTGAAAAATTGTTTGACGTAATCGAAAAACTTGCAAACGACGAGCCGCTAGAACCCAAAAACAGAGTGCATATGTTGGTCGGCGAATATTCCGGATATTGGGAATGTCATATAGAACCGCGGATTGGCTACTCGTTTATGAAAAATTTGACGACGTTTTAGTGCTTTCGATGTATCGTACCGGAACTCATTCCGATTTATTTAGATAAAAAACGCTCTGTTTAATTGCGCGGCGGCGTATTTGTTCCGCGCGAATTTTTATTTTTAAAACCCGAATGGGTAAACGAGCGAAAGTGTCGATAACGGGCTTATAGGGGCACTTATTCGAAAAAAATAAGCTAAAACGGCAAGCGTTAAGTAAAAAACCGCATGTAAAAAAACGGTTATTTGAAACGGTGAGTAATGAGTAATAAATCCAAAAGAGTATAAACGCAAAAAAAGGTAAAATTTTAAAAATGGCGAATTTTTCTTACGAAGTAATTAAACAAGATAAAAAATACGGCGCTCGTGCGGGGATATTGCACACGCCGCACGGCGATATCGAAACGCCGATTTACATGCCGGTCGGCACCCAAGCCACGGTTAAGGGCGTTTTGCCGCGCGATTTAAAAGAAGCGGGTGCGCAAATAATACTTTCCAACACATATCACCTATACATGCGCCCCGGCGACGAAATAGTTAAAAACGCAGGCGGCTTGCATAAATTTATGAATTGGGATAGGCCGATTTTAACGGATAGCGGCGGTTTCCAAGTGTTTTCGCTCGCCAAGCTCAACGATATTAAAGAAGAAGGCGTAATGTTTTCTTCCAGTGTAGACGGTTCTAAGCATTTTATAACGCCGGAACGCGCGATTCAAATAGAAAACAACCTCGGCGCGGATATTATAATGGCGTTCGATCAGTGCAGTGAATACGGAATGGATCATAAAAACGCGGAAAAAGCGATGAGGCGCACGCTTAATTGGCTAGACCGCTGCTATAACGCTCATAAAAACGAAAATCAGGCGCTGTTCCCCATCGTTCAGGGCAACGTTTATAAGGATTTGAGCGAAATTTCGCTTAAAGAAACTTTGCCTTACGCGAAATACGGCTTCGGAATAGGCGGGCTTTCCGTGGGCGAGCCTAAAGAAGTCATGTACGACGTGCTCGATTTCATGCTCGATAAATATCCCGTGAACGTACCGCGTTATCTTATGGGCGTGGGTAGCCCGGATTGTATAATAGAAGGCGTTTTGCGCGGCGTCGATATGTTCGACTGCGTTTTAGCAACGCGTATAGCGCGTAACGGTACCGCAATGACTTCGCATGGCAAAGTGGTTGTTCGCAACGGTAAATATAAAGAAGATTTTACTCCGCTCGACGAAGAATGCGATTGTTATTGCTGCCGCAACTATACGAAAGCGTATTTAAGGCATCTGGTAAACGTAGGCGAAATGCTGGGCGGAATGCTTTTAAGCTTACACAACATAACCTTCCTTATGAATTTGGCGAAAAACCTAAGAAAAGCGATAATAGGCGATTATCTTGACGATTTTGTGCGCGAGTTTTATGAAAAATACGGAAAAATTTAATTTTTGCCTTAAAATAGCTTGCAAAAAACAATAATTTTATATATGATAATCGTATAAAGCAGAAAAAACGCGGCAACCCCGATCAAAACTTTTCGAAAAGAATCGTTTTCGGATTTCGGATTGACCGCAAATAATAATAACGGAGTTTAAAATATGCAGTTAATTATTAATTTATTGACATCGGGAAGCCCTGTTTCTTCCGATTCTTCAAACGGTTCGAGTTCGAGCGGTTGGATAATGTGGGTTATCCTCGGCGTGCTTGTGGTCGGACTTTTCGTGTTTAACTATTTCAGCCGCAAAAAGCAACAAAAAGCGGTAGACGAAAAGATGAAAGGTTTAGTCCCCGGCGCAAGAATTAAAACCATAGGTCTTATTTGCGGCACGGTAGTTTCGGTCAACGACGCGCAAAATACCGTCGTAATCGAAACGGGCGACGGCGCGAGCTATCTTACCGTCGATAAACAAGCCATTTATCAAATTTTCCCCGAAGGCAGCGGCGACAACGGAGTAAATCTTTCCGTTCCGAGCGATGACGGCGTAGGGGCAGAAACCGAAGGTCAAAACGCAGAAGACTAATTTCGCCGACAAGCGCGGCGCGATAATTTTACATACACAAAACCTTTTTTCCATATACAACTCTTTTTTTGAGGACAAAAAAACACCGTTTACGCAAAACGCATAGGCGGTGTTTTTTGTTGCTTTTTTTCAAATTAATTGCCGCTAAAAATTTATCGGTTCGGTTATGTATTGCTCGTGCTTGAAAAAATTACCCCCCAAATACATCCGGCGGCTATGCAAATAGCCAGGTTAAACAGTCTTCCCGCCGTAAGCTCCCAGCTTGCGCTCAAAATTCCGAAAAGCGCGTATAATGCGAAAAAAACGCAAATTCCCATAACGGCGCCGCGAAGGAGCCCCCTTTTTTTACAATAAAAAAAGCAACCCGCGCCGACTGCCGTAATGCGAATAACCCCGTTAATAATTCCCAAAACAAGCTCGCTTGCCCCGCCTGCAAGTTTTGTTATCAGCGCGCATAAAAGTACGAGCGCAAAGGCGGTTAAAACGGCTGCGGCAATTCCTTTAAAAAAACCTATGACATAAAATTTATCGGCTTTCATAAAAACACCTCTTGCATAATTTATGTCGAGAGGGGCGTTAAAAGAATAAAAAACAAACAAAAAAGCGTTAAGGTGCCTCCTATATGAGGCAAAAAAAGCGAAAAAGTTTTATTAAAATAGGCGGCATGCATAATTTTTTTGAAAAGCGGGTTAAAAACAATTGACTAATCCGTGCTTAAATTATATAATAGCAAAGTACACCGTAACTATATAATAGATAGGTGTGCGCGCATGGCAAAAGTCTAAAAGGCGGCGCTTTAAAAATAAAGCGATTGAGCCGAGGCGCGGGCGTTTTCGCATTGAGTGCGGGGGTGTTTGCAGGCGGCTTTTAATCGTGCGGATAGCAAGTTACATTAGGATGCTTTTAATTAAGCAGGAGGCAAGAATGAGCAAGACAAAATCAAGAGTTCTAATCATCCTTACGTCGTTACTCATAGCCTTGGTGGGCGTAATGTGTTTTGTTGATTTTCCCGTCGGGAATATTAAGGAATACCATTCGATACTCAGCTTGGTCGGTAAGGGGATAGACATTTCGGGCGGCTATTATGTCGTACTCACCCCCGAAAGCACGGAGGGTAAGTCTACGGACGAGGCTGTAGAGGCGGCAATGGTTATATTGCGTGAACGCCTTGACGATAAGGGTTACACCGAAGCGGTAATTTCCCGTCAGGACGGGGATAAAATCCGCGTTGAAATTCCGCAAATCGACGATGACGGAACCGTTCTGGAAGTCATCGGTCAAACCGGCGAACTTACTTTTAAAGATTCCACCGGTAAAGTTTGGATTAACGGCGAAAAACACATATCTAGCGCATACGTTGCGAACGATACTCAAAACGGCGGATATTTAGTTGTTTTAGAATTCACCAACAGCGGCGTAAGTCAGTTCCGCGACGCGACCTCCGCTATCAAGGATATGTCGGACAACCGTCTTTACATATACTTGGGCGATACGGAGGTTTCGGCACCTACCGTAAGCGAAATGATAAACAGCAAGCAAGCTACCATAACCGGGTATGAAGAATACGAAGACGCCTTAAGCATTGCCTCGGTAATCGACAGCGGTAAGTTGCCTATAAGCTATACCGTTTCCGAATCGAGAAGCATAAGTTCCAAGCTTGGCGAAAACGCCATAAAAAACAGCCTTATCGCAGGGGCTATAGGTCTTGCGATAGTGTTCGTTCTTATGCTTGTTTTATACGGCGGAATGGGGATTGCTGCGGACGTCTCGCTTTTGGTTTACGTTTTGTTGTACGTAATCTTCTTGGCAATCGTTCCCGGCGTACAGTTAACGCTCCCCGGTATTGCGGGTATTTTGCTTTCGATAGGTATGGCAGTCGATGCGAACATCGTTATTTTCGAAAGAATTAAAGAAGAATTCGGAATGGGTAAAACCGTACGCGCTTCCATAAAACAAGGTTATCGCCGTGCGTTTATAACCGTATTCGATTCGAACATAACCACTATCTTTGCCGGTCTTGTTTTATTACTGCTTTGTCCCGGCACGATTAAAGGGTTTGCCATAACGCTTTTGATAGGTATAGTTCTTTCTCTCTTCTGCGGTATTTTAGTTACCAGATGGTTTATAGAACTTTATCTCCCGCTCGCTTCCGACGAGCAGAAATTCCTTAAACTTAAAAGGGAGGGAGGAAGCTTAAATGGTTAATTTAATGAAGAAAAATTTTAAAATCGTAGAAAAATTTAAATGGTTCGCGCTTATCAGTTTGATAGTTATACTTGCCGGTGCGGTTTGCATAATCGCGGGAAGATTCAATTTAGGTATCGATTTTACCGGCGGTGCGAAAATCGAAATTACTTTGGGCAGTTTTGCCAAAAATCCTCAAAGCCAAAGCGAACTCGAAACCGAATGTAAAAGCTTTTTGGAAAAAGAAGGCTTTAAGGTTATAGACCGCATGCAAGTTTCCGAAGACGAAGGCGAAGTTACTTTCGAATTCCGTCTCGAATATTCGCTCAACGGCAAAAGGGTAAGCTCTAAAGACGTCGATGCTCAAGCTAGTTTCCAACTCGCTCTTACCGGCGACGACAACGATTCCGCCGATAAAGGCGTTCAAGGCAAGCTTTTTGAAGAACTTACCAAAGACGGCGGCTTTATTAAAAGCAACGGCGGAAAATTAGGCGATTATAATCAGCCCGAAGATTGCATAAAGGCTTACGTAGTAGGCGCAACCGCTTCTTCTTCGCTTATTAAATCGGCTATTTGGGCAATCGTCGTGGCGATAATCGTAATGCTTATATATATAATGATAAGGTTTACGGTAAGCGGCGCGTTCGCTGCGATATTCGCTCTTGCTCACGACGTGCTTATAATGACGGCTTTAACCGCTATATTCGATATTCCGGTTAACTCCACGTTTATAGCGGCGGTAATAACCATTATCGGTTATTCGATAAACTCGACTATCGTTATATTCGATAAAATTCGCGAATGCATTAAATCGCCCGCGTTCGAAAGGGCTAGCGACGTTGAAATCGCGAACTATTCCATAAAGCATTCGCTCATTAAAATCGTTTTATCTTCGCTCACCACGTTGATAATGATACTTATGTTGCTTTTCTTCAGCGTATCTACTATTCAAGAATTTATTCTTCCCATAGTATTCGGTCTTTTCTCCGGCTTTTGGTCGTCCGTATTGCTTGCTTCTTCGGTTTGGGTTTTCAACAGAAAACTCGGTGCGAAAATCAAGCTCGGCAAAAAATCGAAAGTCGCGGGGGCGAAAAAAGCTTAATCGAGTGTTTCGATTAAGGGCTAGCGCTTCATCGCCGCGGCATTTTGCGCGCAGCGCCGTCGCTTGGCTCGGCATTTGTTAAAAACAGATTTTTTAAGCGGGCAGGATAATAACCTGTCCGCTTTGCGTTTTAAAAAACAATTCGCGGTTTCGTGCTTTTGCTTTATGATAGTTTATAAAAACGATTATACTCGAGAACAACTTAATAGAATATCCGAAATATCAAAGAGTTCGGGAATTTCAAACGAGCTTGCTAAAATTCTATACGGCAGAGGTATTACCGACGTGCAAAAAGCCGCACGTTTTTTATCGCCCGGCAAAAAGAACTTTTGCAATCCGTTCGACCTGCGAGATATGGACGTTGCCGTCGAACGAATAAAAAAAGCAAAAAACGATAACGAATCGGTTGTTGTTTTTGGCGATTACGATGCCGACGGCATTTGCGCTTCCACGCTTATGTATCGCGCGCTTAAACGGTTCGGAATAGTCGATGTGAACGTCGTTATTCCCGAGCGAGCGCAAGGCTACGGGCTTACTCATGAACTCGTCGAGCAAATGCTGGAAGAGTTTAATCCCGATTTGGTTATAACCGTCGACTGCGGCGTGAGCTGTAAGGACGAAATAGCTTATATCGAAGACGTGGGAATAGACGTTATCGTAACCGACCACCACGAGCTTCCCGAAGAACTTCCGGATTGTACTCTTATAAATTGTAAGCGTAAAGACCAAGCTTATCCGTTCGACGTGCTTTGCGGCACGGGCATCGCATATAAAGTGGCTTATGCTCTTTTGGGCGATTACGCCGACGTTTTTTTAGATTTGGTTGCCATTGCCACCATTGCGGACAGTATGCCCCTAGTCGGCGAAAATCGCGATATTGTTTTCGAGGGCGTTAAGCTTATTAAAGAAGCCCCTTGTGTCCCTATAGCCGCACTTATAAACGCTTGTTCGCTTAAAGATTTATCGGCAACGGGGCTGGCGTTCAGCGTCGTTCCGCGCATAAATGCCGCGGGCAGAATGGGCAACGCGCACTGTGCGTTAGAGCTCATGACATGCGAAAACGAATACGAAGCTCGCGATTTATGCAAAAAACTCGCTAGTTACAATTCGGCAAGGCAAAGCGAATGCGACGCTCTTTTGAAAAGTGCGCGCGCAAAGCTTTCGGATAAAAAAATCAAAGAAGTAATAGTTTTAAAAGACGACGAATGGAACGGCGGTTTAGTAGGAATAGCCGCGGCAAAGCTCGTCGAAGAATATAACAGACCGGTCGTATTGTTTACGCTGAGCGGCGGGGCATATCATGGTTCGGCTCGCAGTATAGGCGAAATTAACGTGTTTAAAGCCGTAAGTGCGTGCAAAGATTTGCTTATCGATTACGGCGGACACGCAAACGCCGCGGGAATAACCGTAGCCGCAGATAATATCGCGGCGTTCGAGCAAAGAATTTGCGAATTCGTTAAAAACAATTACGGCGGAAGTTCGTTTGAAAAGCGCGTAGAAGTCGAAGGGCTTATTACCGAAAAAGTTTCTGCGTCTTTCGTAAAGGAACTAGAGCTTTTGGAGCCCGTCGGGTGCGAAAACCGCAGACCGCTTTACGCCGTAGAAGTTTGCAACGTTAACGCGCAACCCATAAAAGAAAGCTCGCCGCATATTACTTTTCGCACCGAATACATAGATATGACTTATTTTTACGGCGAACGCGACCTCGATTTGATTAACTTTCCCGTAAAAAAGTCGATTGCTTTCGAGCCGAATATTTCGTATTTTAACGGTAAAGAATATTTAAAAGGTTTTGTGCGCGCAGTCGATTATCGCGTGGATTTAAAAAGCGAATTCGAAAACGTCGGCGGAAAAAACGCGCAAGAAGAACGCTTGCGATTGGAGTGTTTTAAGAATTATTTATTAGGCTCTTTTGAAAAAGGCGAGCCCGACGAACTGCTCGATAACGGTGCTATAGCCGCACTTATCGAAAACGAATGCGAAAAAAACTTAGAAAAAGAGGGCGTTATTTTTACGGCACAAAACCCGCAAACGCTTAAGCTTTACGCAAAAAAAATAAATCTGGAACCGAGTGCTCTCAAGCCGCGTTTGGCCGGCGGAAAAAACGCGCTCGTTTTATCGCTTAAGTATTTTGAAAATTCGGGCTATCAAAAAATAATTTATCTCGACGCTCCCGTTTTCGGATATCCGCAAATAAAGGGGATAGAAAGAGTCGTTTGCTCTAAAACTCGGGCGTTCCCGCTTGATTTAGATACTTCGCGCGCCGTGTTTGCAAAATGTTTTTCGTTGTTTAAGTATAACAGTTTTCACGGAAAAAGCAGTTCGGACGTAGCTCTTTCTATAGCGGACGACTGCCTTAGTTCCGAGCAAATCATATTTTGTTTAGAAGTTTTTTTAGAACTAAAAATATTTTATTTTTCGCAAGGCGCGTTGTTATGCGATAAATCGGTTAAAAGCGATTTAAACGCTTCGCGACTTTATCGCGCGGTTAGCGCGTTGCAAAACCAATAACAAAAAACTTGCGCAAAAGCGCAGGTTTACAGAAGTCGCTATCTGCGCCTTCGGGTGGAAAAATGCTTGAAATTCTTGAAAAAATAACGAATATTTACAAAAAGGAAGAAGCCGAAGTTCTTGCAAAGGCGTATTACTTTGCAAAAGAAGCGCACAAAGGGCAAAAGCGCGCTTCGGGCGAAGAATATTTTACGCATCCGTGCGCGGTTGCCGATATTTTGATCGAGCTGGGAATGGATCACTATACCGTCGCGGCGGCTTTTTTGCACGACGTAATCGAAGATACTCCGGTAACCGAAAACGACATTCGCGCGGAGTTCGGCGAAACGGTATTAACGCTCGTAAACGGCGTTACCAAGCTCGATAAAATCGAATTTAAATCGCATGAAGAAGAGCAAGCCGAAAACTTTAAAAAAATATTCGTTTCGATGGCGAAGGATATTCGCGTAATAATAATCAAGCTTGCCGACCGTTTGCACAACATGCGCTCGCTCAACTTTTTATCGCACGAACGTCAACTTCGAATGGCGCACGAAACGCTCGATATTTACGCGCCTCTCGCGGGGAGATTGGGTATTTCTCAAATTAAGTGCGAGCTTGAAGATTTGTGTTTGAAATACATCGACCCCGAAGCTTATGAATTTTTAAGCGAAAACATTCACGCTAAGTTAGAAGAACGTAAGGTTTTCGTGAGTTCGGTAGTTAAAGAAATAAAGGCTATTTTAGCCGAGTCTGACATAAAAGGCGAAGTGGTAGGGCGCCCGAAGCACTTTTATTCGATATATAAAAAGATGAAAAAGGGCAAAACGCTCGAGCAAATTTACGATCTAACCGCCGTTCGCGTAATAACGGACGGGCTAGACGCTTGCTATGAAATTTTAGGAAAAATCCACAAAAAGTGGAAGCCTATTCCCGGTCGCATTAAAGATTATATCGCAACGCCCAAGCCCAATATGTACCAAAGCTTGCACACTACGGTCGTAACCAGCTTCGGTCAGATATTCGAAATACAAATTCGCACTTACGAAATGCATCGCACGGCCGAGTTCGGTATAGCGGCGCACTGGAAATATAAAGAGAAAAATTCTAAAACCGAAGCCACCGAGTTCGACCACCGCCTCGATTGGATACGCGAAGCTATGGAATGGCAAGGAGGGCTTAAGGACGGCACCGAGTTTTTGCAAACGCTTAAAGGCGACGTTTACGATACCGAATGTTTGGTTTTCACGCCTAAGGGCGAAGTCGTAAGCTTAGTCGCGTCGCCAACCCCCATAGATTTTGCTTACAGAATACACACTCAAGTCGGCGATAGATGCGTCGGCGCGAAAATAAACGGAAAAATAGTTCCGCTCAACACCACGCTCACTACGGGCGACGTCGTTGAGATTATAACAAACAAATCTTCTAAAGGCCCTTCGTGGGATTGGCTTAAAATAGCTCGTTCTCCGGGGGCGCGCGCAAAAATCAAAGCCTTTTTCAAAAAGCAAATGGCTGAAGAAAAGGTTAAAATCGGCAAATCGATGCTAGAGACCGAGAGTAAAAATAAAGGATATAATTTCGGCAATCTTTTAAATCCCGTAAGTTTCGAGGCGGTTGCTTCTAAGTTGTCGCTTTCTACGGTAGAGGAAATGTACGCCGCCGTAGGTTGCGGAGCTGTTTCCATAAATCAAGTGCTTTTAAAGCTCATCGATTTTTATAAGCGCGACATCGAGCCCGTCGTAAACGAAAACCCCAACGACGTTAAAAAAGTTCTTCACACGCACAACGCGTCGTCGAGCGGGGTTATTGTAAAGGGTACGGAAGGGCTTTTGGTACGTTTTGCGGGGTGTTGCAATCCCGTTCCGGGCGACGAAATAATAGGCTTCGTTTCGCGCGGGCGCGGCGTAACCATTCACCGTAAAGACTGCCCTAACATGCGCAACGAAGATCCCGCGCGCTTGCTCGACGCGGTTTGGTCGGGTAAAGAGGGTTCTTACACGACGGGCATAAAAATAACCGCGAACGAAAACGCGCCCGTGCTGACGATAGTTTCGTCCGTTTGCACGCAGCTCGGTTTGTTTATAACTTCCATAAACGGTAGGGTAGACCAAAAGGCAAGGCGCGCCAACGTCGATTTAACCATAAAACTCAACAAAAAAGGCGATTTAGAAACGCTTATTTCGCGCCTTAAAGAAAATAAAGAAATTATAGACGTTTTCAGAACGCTTATTTAATAACGCGTGAAAAACGTGAAAAACGCGAAAAAACGTAAAATACGAAAACGCGAAAACGCAAGTATATAAAAACGCGCGAATAAAAAACGAAAAGTGTATAAATTAAACGGCGCGAAAACGAACGCGCGAAAGGATAAAAAATTGGATTTTAGCGTAACTTGCTTTCAAACGGAAACTCTTTCTTCGAATTCATACGTCGTTTTGCCTTCCGAAAGATTTTGCTCGGACGGCGCGATAATAATAGACGCGGGCGGCTCGTTTGAAAAAATAATCGAGTTCCTGCGCGAAAACGGCAGAAGCAAAATCAGCTTGCTTTTAACGCACGGGCATTTCGACCATATAGCCGCCGCCGCAGATTTTAAAGCGGCGGGCGCCGTGGTTTATTTAAGCGAGCAAGACAAAAAACTCATATCCGACGGCGGAGATTTAGCCAGATATTTCGGCATGCATATTTCTGAGTTTAGTGCCGATAACGGTCTTATAGGCGGACTTTTGCAAATTGCGGGGCTTAAAGTGGAAGTTATGGAAACCCCCGGGCATACCGCGGGCGGGAGGTGTTTTTTAATAGGCGATTATCTTTTCAGCGGAGACACGCTTTTTAAAAGCGGCTTCGGCAGGACGGACTTTCCTACCGGCAACGCGGATCAACTTATTTCGTCGATAAAGTCGCTTTTTAAATTGAACGGCGAAACTGTCGTTTGCCCCGGGCATGGCGAAAGCACTACCGTTTTAGAAGAAATAAAAAACAATCCCGTTAAAAACTTAAAGGCGTGGTGATATATGATAACCGGTAGCGAAATTCTTCCGATAAGCGAACTTAACGAGCTCGCTTGCGAATTCAACGGCGGGGCTGAAATTCCCGCGTTCGTGCTTTTCGAAGAAAAAGAAAGCGAGCTTTATTACGAAGTTAAAGCCGAAATAAACGGCGAACAAAAACAAAAAAACTATTCTTATGCAAAAAATTACAGTGGCGCGCTGGATAAAAAACGACACGTAAAGCGTTATGCGAAACTATCGCTTTACGACTTTTTAAGCGACGTTTTTAAAGTCGACTTGCCTTGGGGCGCGCTTACGGGCATACGCCCCACGAAGCTGTATTATCAACAACCCGAGCAAAAAAGAAAACGCTTTTTGCAAGAAGAAATGCGCGTTTCGCAAAAGAAATTCGAAGTGCTCGAAAAGATCGCTGCGGCGCAAAAAAACTATTATTTTCCAAGCGAACAAGCTTGCGCGTTTTACGTGGGAATTCCGTTTTGCCCCACGCGTTGCCAATATTGTTCGTTCATTTCGTGCGAGATATCCAAGTGCTCGTTCGTCGAAGAATACGTAAACGCGCTTTGCAAAGAAATCGAAGCGAGCAAGTCGCTCGTCGAAAATTTGCGCAGCGTGTATATAGGCGGAGGAACGCCTTCGTCGTTACCGCTTCCGCTTTTAGAGCGAGTGCTTAACTCCGTCGGCGGCGTAGATTGCGAATACACCGTCGAGGTGGGACGCGCCGATTGCATTACCGAAGACCTTTTGCGCCTTTTAAAAGAGCACGGCGTGGGCAGGGTGTGCGTAAATCCCCAAACTTTTTGCGACGAAACGCTTAAACTTATGGGCAGAAATCACACCGCGAAGCAAGCCGAAGAAGCTTACGCCTTGGCGAAAAAATACGGTTTCACGGTTAATATGGATTTAATTGCGGGGCTGCCGCTCGAAACGTTCGAAACGTTTAAAAACACGCTTGAAAAAGCTCTTTTGTTAAAACCGGATAATCTTACGGTCCACACGCTGTGCTTAAAAAAGGGTTCTAAATTAAAAGAATTATGCTCGCGCCTGCCCGAAGGCGAAATCGAAAGAATGATAGATTATTCGTCTTTGCGCACCGAAGAAGAAGGGTATAATCCGTATTATTTGTATAGGCAAAAATACATGGCGGGCAATTTAGAAAACACGGGTTATTCGCTAAGCGGTAAAGAATGCGTTTATAATATAGACGTAATGGAAGAAATAGCGCAAAACGTAGCCTGCGGTGCGAACGCCGTTTCCAAGCGCATTTGCTTAAACGAAGGGCGCATCGAACGCTACGGCGCGCCTAAGGACGTGCGCACTTATATCGATAAATTAGACGAAATTATCGAAAAAAAGGCTAAACTTTTTGCAAAAGATTGAATTTTAGGCTAAAAACGGTTTACAATCGCATCGGTTTTGTGCTATCATATAGAAGTACTCTTGCAAGGAGATTCGAATACTCGACGTATCCCTTTGCTCGAAGCGCATAAAATTCCATAGGAGGATAAAGCAAATGGATAAAAAGGCTATAATCGAAGCTTACAAAAAAAGCGAAAACGACACCGGTTCCGTTGAAGTTCAAGTAGCTCTTTTAACCGAAAGAATCAATCATCTCAACGCGCATCTTGCGCAAAACCCTAACGACAATCACTCTCGTCGCGGGCTGTTGAAGATGGTTGGTCGCCGTAAAGGTTTGTTGGATTATCTCAAGCAGATAGACATCAACGGCTACAGAGAACTTATCGCTAAGCTCGGAT
>CAZNKA010000028.1:0-11493 GCA_964573495.1 uncultured Acidiphilium sp.
TATATTATTTTAAACGCTGCTATTTACGGCGTAACGCATAGAGAAATCGTGCTTGCGGCAATGGTCGTCGCCGTCCATAAAACAGACGATTTTTCTATGAGCGACCTTGTTAAATATAAAGAATTCTTAAACGAATCCGACGTTGAAGTTATAAGAAAGCTCGGCATAATTTTACGCATTGCGGAAAGTTTGGATAGGAGCATGTCCGGTTGCGTAAGCGGAATCAATTGCGACGTTTTGGGCGATTCCGTAATAATGAAAACCGAACTCGTTTCCGACGCGACGCTCGAAATTAAAGACGCGTTAAACGCCCAGGCAGACTTCAGAAGAATTTTCAAAAAGAATTTGGATATTTTGTGATTTATATTTAAAATCGCCGTTTTGCGGCAAAATAATTAAAACTTAGCAAAAAAACAGGCACTTTTTCGTGGTTTCGACAAGGTGCCTTTTTTTGTTAAAAAACGCATATTATTTCCGCTATCGGAAATAATAGTTCTATAAATGCTTGACAAATTTCCGATAGGGGAATATAATAATAAAAAATAAAAGAGGTTGAACGGATGAATTATATATCTGTTACGGAAATTGCAAAAAAGTGGAACGTGTCGGACAGAATGGTAAGAAATTATTGCGCGGACGGCAGAATTCCGGGGGCGTTTTTAACCGGTAAAACATGGAATATACCGGCAAACGCAATAAAACCTAAAAAAGAAAGCAAAAAGCAGTTTAGCGATAATATGCTGTTAAACGTATTAAAAGAGCAAAAGGAAATGAGGCTTAACGGTAGCATTTATCATAAAACGCAAATCGAACTTACTTATAACTCAAATCACATCGAAGGTAGCACTTTAACGCATGACCAAACCAGATATATTTTTGAAACGAACACTATCGGCGTAGAAAAAAACGCAATAAACGTCGATGACGTCGTAGAAACGGCAAATCACTTTAAATGTGTCGATTATATAATAGATAACGCAAAGAAAAAGCTTTCCGAATCTATGATTAAAGAGTTGCATTTTATGTTAAAGAACGGAACCGGCGATAGCAGAAAAGAATGGTTTAAAGTCGGCGATTACAAAAAACTTCCGAACGAAGTCGGCGGCGAAGAAACTTGCAGACCCGAAAACGTAAAAGAAGAAATGAAAAAACTGTTGTCTTTATATAACGAAATCGAAAGGAAAAGTTTCGAGCAGATTTTGGAATTTCATAAAAACTTCGAAGCTATTCACCCGTTTCAAGACGGAAACGGTCGCGTCGGCAGACTATTAATGTTTAAAGAATGCTTGGCAAACAACGTCGTTCCTTTTATTATCGACGAGCAACACAAATTGTTTTATTATCGCGGATTAAAAGAATGGAAAAACGATAAAGGATATTTAACCGACACTTGCTTGTCTTGTCAAGATAAATACAAGGCGTGGTTAGATTATTTTAAAATCGAATATTAACGGAAAACGAAGCGGCTAATAATCGAAATTAAAATTTAATAACATTAAAAGGGTTGTTTTTTCATATATTATCGTATGAAAAAGCTACTCTTTTTTTTCGCGCTTTTTTTCGTTGCCGCAATATGCGTATATTCGCTTGCTTTTTCTTCGAAGTCGCTTAAAAAAGAAGATTCGTCAGAACAGATTTTTTTAGAGCTTTGGCATGTGGATTGTTTCGAAGGCGGAACGGGTTCGCGCAAAGCTTACTTAGAAAAAATATGCAAAAAATTTTGTGCGGAGTTAAACTCGCGTGAAAAAACGCGGGTTACCGTATCCGTCAGGCAGCTTACTCCGCTCGCATTAGACGAATTATTCAAAAAGGGCGTTTATCCGAATATATTGTCTTACGGGGCGGGGGTGCAAATTCCTTACGACAGATTGGTGCAATTGGATTTTATTTCGGGTAACGTAGGCGTTTATAACGGCGAAGCTTATGCGGCGGTATGGGCGCAAGGGGGTTACGCGCTTATAAAACGTGCCGAATGTGAAAAAATCGAAGGCGTTATAATATGCGAACAAGAGCGAACGAACGCGCTTTTAAGTTACGAGCTTTCGATTGACGAAAAATTTAAAAACGTTATTCGTTTGCCTTCTAAAGAAGGCGTTTACGAGTTTTATCGAAAAAAGAACTATGCGTTAATAGGTACTCAGCGCGATTTGTATCGGCTTGAAAACAAGTTAGATTACGTGGCGGAGCCGCTCGAGGGGTATAACGATTTATATTGTTGCCTTTCGGTTATTAAAAGCGGCAAATCGGAATTAGAACAAATCGCTTCAAATAACAATAGTTTTACAAGTGCGACAAGTTCGAATAATGCCGTAATAAAAAAATCTTTAGCCCTCGCGAAGTATATTTGTTTATCCGAAAACGCCATTCCTTCCTCTGTGGGATTGCTGACGGAAAAAGGAGAAGTTTTTGATAAAAGTGCCCCTATAAGCCCGTTAAACGGTTATTCGCCCGAATATGCGCTTAGCGTTTTTACCTCTTTCGAGCAAATTTGTAAGATGAAAGAATTAAGCGCGAATTTTACCGAAAACGAGCAAATTATTAAAAATATGCTTAAACGATTGAAATAAAATAAAAGTTGGTGTAAAATAGGTGTGTCGAATGAATTTTGACGAATACGTAAACCGCTTGACTAAAGCGGGCATAAAGTTCAAGCTAAACGAAAAGCTTAGCGGTTATACTTCTTACGGAGTCGGAGGTGCGGCTAAAATAATGGTTTTCCCCGAGGGAGCGGAACAAATGCGTTTCGTGCTCGACGCCGGCGAAAAAATTTTCGTTTTAGGATGCGGTACTAACGTGCTTTGTTCGGATAAGGGGTTTAACGGCATAGTCGTAAATACTTCCGGCGTAAATAAAATAAGCATAAGCGGAGTAAGCGTTATCGCCGAGTGCGGGGCAAAGCTTTCCCGCGTGCGCGAGCTCGCCGAACTTAATTGTTTAAGCGGTTTGGAATTTACCGAAGGAATACCCGCCTCGGTGGGCGGCGCGATTTGTATGAATGCGGGGTGTTTTACAAAAACCGTAGGCGATAAAATAGCTTATGTTCGCGCGGCGGGCGGGGTTTATAATCGTGCCTCATGCGGTTTCGATTACAGAAAAAGCAGATTTTCCAACGGGGCAGACGTCGTTTTAAGCGCTTGTTTTTTATTAAAGCCGAGTGAAGGCGATATTATTGCCGCAAAGCGCGAAAAATATCGCAGAATACGAAAAAACAGTCAGCCGCACGGCAAAAGCTGCGGCTCGGTTTTTCAAAACGAAGGCTATTTTGCCGCTAAGCTTATCGATACGGCGGGGCTTAAAGGGCTAAAAATAGGTAAAGCGCGCGTTTCCGAAAAACATGCCAACTTTATTATCAACGAAGGCGAAAGCGCGGCGGATATATTCGAGCTTATTTCTTCGGTTAAGCGGCGAGTTTTTGAATTCCACGGCGTTTTACTCAAAGAAGAAATAAAATACTTAGGCGATTTTTAAGTTATAAATTAAAATGATACAAAAAGATTTACACACTCACACGACGTATAGCCACGGCAGCGGAAGCATTGCCGATAACGCGCTCGTCGCTCAAAAAAAAGGTTTAAGCCTTATAGGAATAACAGACCACGGATTTAATCATCCGTTTTATAAAATGCGCCGCGAAAAACTGCCGAAAATGAAAAAAGAATGCGAAGAGGCGCAAAGTCAAACGGGCGTTAGGGTTATGCTCGGCGTCGAAGCCAATATTATAGGCGTTTCGGGTAAAACGGACGTAAAGCAAAGCGATTACGAGTTTTTGGATTTATATCTTGCCGGCGTGCATCGCATGGTTTTAAGCGATAAGATTTCGGATTATTTTAAGTTGTTTTTGCCCGATCTCGCAGTTTCGGTTTTTAAGGCGAATCCCCCGAAAAGACTCGTGAAAAATTGTACTTCTGCTTATATAAACGCGATAAAATCGCAACCTATCGACGTTTTAACGCACCTTAACTATTACTGTTTCGCCGACGCGTTAGAGGTTGCCAAATGTTGCGCCGATTACGGAACGTATGTGGAAATAAACACTAAAAAAACGCATTTGTCCGACGAAGAGTGGCAAAATATAATAGATAAAACGGAGGTAGGTTTCGTTATAAATTCAGATGCGCACTCTCCGGATCGCGTAGGCGATTCTAAGTTGGCGGAAGATTTGTTCAGCCGCGTAAACTTCCCTAAAAATCGTATTTTTAACGCTTTCGGAAACGAACTCGTTTTAAGATTTACCGAATACAAAAGGAGAAAAGCATGAATTTCAGTGCTAGTACGAAAGCCGAACTTTGCGGCAAAACGTTCGATTCGGGTTGTTGCAAGCTTGCGGCGCTTTCCGCGTTCGTGCGGACGGCGGGCAGCGTGATATCCGAAAACGACGTTTACGGCTTTTGCGTCAGCGGGCAAGCCGAATGCGTTAAATATTTCGCGGGGATAATAAACGAGCTTTTTTCGCAGAGCGTCGAATTCAATTATTCCGCAAAACACGGCGCGCGCGGCAAAGAACCCGTAGGTTTTTCGCTTATCAGCTCGCGTTCCGCCGAAATATTAATAGAGCTGGGTATTTTTAAGGTCGAAGGCGGCGGGCTTGCGATTTCTCTCGAGCCGGACGGATATATCACCGAAAACGAATGTTGCAAAAAAGCATACGTGGCGGGGGCGTTTATGGGTGGCGGAAGCGTTACCGTTCCCGCGGCGGACGATCGTTCTTCGAGTACGGGTTATCATCTAGAGTTTGTGTTTTCTAAATATTTAACCGCGCTTAGCTTTTCGCAACTTCTTTGCGAACAGGGTTTTTTGCCCAAACTTATCAATCGTAAAGAAAGTTACGTGGTTTATTTTAAGCAAAACGAGGAAATCAAAGATCTTTTAGCTTTTATCGGCGCATCCGCTTCGGTTATAAAGCTTTCCGATTTAGTGGTTTTGCGCAACGTGAAAAACAATATAAATCGCACGAATAATTGCGAATATCACAATATTTCGCGTCAGATCGACGCGAGTATTCGTTCGTGTGCGGCTGTGAAAACAATCGAAAGCACCGTCGGTCTGGACGTTTTGCCCGAAGATTTAAAAGAAACAGCCGTGGCGCGCATGGAAAAAAGCGACTTAACGCTAGCGGAACTTGCCGCCGAGTTGGGGATTTCAAAAAGCTGTTTAAATCATAGGTTACGCAAACTAAAAGATATTGCGGAAGGTTTAAAATAGGCGTTTCGCTTTAACGAGGATGCGTAAGAAAGTTTTTCGGACATATAACTTTTTATAAGCGATATATAAAAAATTATAATATCTTTTCGCGTTTTGACAAAAAAAATAAAAGCTCCGTTTTTTTTAGCGGAGCTTTTTTAGCGTAAATTTTCACGTTTTTTGCGCGGCAGGTTTTTAATTCATTCCTACGAATAAAAGCATAAGCGAAAGCGTGTTTTTAATTCCGTCGAAGTGCGTGCGTTCCATTCCGTGTGAAGCATGCACGCCCGTGCCGATTAAAGCGGCGGGTACGTCGTAACCCGCAGTCCACATTGCGTCTGCGTCGGAACCGTAGTGCGGATAAACGTCTATCGCGTAGTCCAGTTTGTTGGCTTTTGCAAGAGATATAAGTTCGCCCGTGAGTTCGTAATCGTAAGGTCCGTGCGAATCTTTTGCGCAAATACTTACCATGTGTTCCGTGCAAGTTAAATTTTTACCTATACAGCCCATGTCCACGCACAAAAGTTTTTCGATTTCGGGCGGAACCCAGCTTGCGCCGTGTCCCACTTCTTCATACATCGTCACTATAAATTTAAGTGTGAATTCGGGCGTAAAATTTGCGTCTTTCATTATTTTTATTGCGGTTAAAAAGGCGGCTACGCTCGCTTTGTCGTCTATAAAGCGCGATTTCAAAAAATCGCTTTGCGTAACTTCGGTTTTGGGGTCGAGCGCTATATAATCGCCGTTTTCTATGCCTAAAGTTTTAAAATCTTCGGATTTTTTAACGTTTTCGTCTAAGCGGACGTACATATTGTTTTCGTTGTGCGGGGTAACGTCGCAATCTTCGTAAACGTGAACGGAGGGCGTTAGCGAAAGAAAAGTCCCGCCGTATTTTTTGCCTTCGCGAGTTATTACGGTGCAATATTCGCCGTCGAAAGTCGAAAGTATGGGTCCGCCTATTTTTGAAAAGAAAATTTTATCGCCCTCGATTGCGCGAACCATTGCCCCCAATGTGTCCGCGTGGGCGGAAAGCCCTATCGCACGGTCGCTTTTGCCAACTAAAGTTAAAACAAAGCAGCCCTTGCGCGTGCGTTCGAAATTAACTCCTAAGTCTTTTGCATAGCTTTTTAAAACTTCGCCTACTTCCGCGTGATAGCCGCTGGGGGAGGGTGCCGCGAATACGTCTTTCGCGGCTTTAAAATAATAGTTTTTATAATCGCTAACGTTAATTTGCATTTTAAAAGTCCTTTTAAATAAAATAATTCGGCGCACGCTTTTTAGGCGCGCGTTTTTATTCGATAATTTTAACGTATATATTATATATTTTGTTTGCGGATTTGTCAATCGGAGGGCTGAGATTTTTTAAACGCGTTAAAAAAGCAAAAAAACAAAATTTTTATTTTTTGTATTTTTGTTTTTCGTCGGTTAAACGCTTTACTAGTTTTATAACTTATGGTAAAATATATCGGTAAAAAAAACAAAACGGTTGCAAAAATGAATTCGATAGAAAAACTTAAGCTTGTAAAAAAACAAAAAGGAATAACTTTAAAACAAATATCTCAAAATGCGGGCGTTTCGCTCGGTACCGTTAACAAAATATTTTCGGGCGGAATAAAAAGCATAAAAACCGACACTTACGAAAAAATAGCCGCCGCTTTGGGAATAGATGCCTCCGACGGGCAAGTTTCGTATCGCGCGGGAACAGTAAAGGAAAACGTCCCTTTAACCGCCGGCGAGTACGGCTTCGCCAGGTGCGCCGTTTTTTCGGGCAGATTGCGCGTAGCGGACGTGGCGGGTAACGTTAAAAATATAATCGAAGATATTGCCGAGGCTGATGAGTCGGGGGCTGTTTTGGCGGTGTTCGGAGAGCTGTGCATAACCGCTTACAGCGTAGGCGATTTGGTTTTGCAAGAGGCTCTTTTAAACGCTGCCGAACGCGGGCTTTTTAAAATTGCGGAAAGTACGGTCGGGCGCGAGCTTTTGGTTATAGTGGGATTGCCGCTTCGCGTATGCGGGCGCGTGTATAATTGTGCGGCTGCCGTTTGCAAAGGCGAGGTTTTAGGCGTGGTTCCTAAACTAAATCTGCCTAACTATAACGAGTTTTACGAAAAGCGCGTTTTTTGCGAGGGCGAACGAGCCGTTAAAAACATAAATTTATTCGGGAAAGAGGTGCCGTTCGGCGCGAATATTATTTTCGAAAATTCCGCGATGCCGGAAATGCGCGTCGCGTGCGAAATTTGCGAAGATATTTGGGTTCCGAATTCTCCTTCCATAAATCATTGTTTGGCCGGAGCGACCATAATCGCGAATCTTTCTGCCAGCAATGAAAGCGCGGGTAAAGCCGATTATCGCAGAGCTATGGTTTCCATGGCATCGTCTAAGCAGCTTTGCGCGTATATTTACGCTTCGAACGGTTACGGCGAAAGCACGGGCGACGTCGTTTTCGGCGGGCACGATATGGTTTACGAGGCGGGTAGGCGTATAGCCGAAGCCGCTCCCTTTAAAGGCGGAAAACTGTTGGCTGACGTAGACTGCGCGTTTTTGCAATTCGAGCGCAGCAAAAAATTCCGCGCGTGCAATTGCTTAAGCGAATATACCGTGGTTAATTTCAGCGCACAAAGGAAAATAGGTTTAAAACGCGATTATTCAAAAACTCCTTTCGTGCCCGAAAGCAAGGCTCGGCTTTTATCGCGCGTGGAGGAGGTCTTTGCCATACAAACGGCGGGTCTTATGCGCAGAACGGAGCACGTAGGCGCGAAAAAATTGGTAATAGGCGTTTCGGGCGGACTTGACAGCACGCTTGCGCTTTTGGTTTGCGCGGAGGCGTTAAAAAAGCTTAAACGTCCGGCGTCGGACGTCTTGGCGGTAACAATGCCTTGTTTCGGCACCGGTTCGCGCACTAAATCGAACGCTGTCGCGTTGGCGGAGGCATTGGGTTGCGAGCTTAAGCAAATCGACATAAAAAACAGTGTGTTAAGTCATTTTAACGATATAGGTCAGAGCGCGGACGTAACCGACGTAACGTATGAAAATTCGCAGGCACGCGAGCGTACCCAAGTGCTTATGGATTTAGCCAATAAAACGGGCGGTATAGTGGTAGGCACGGGCGACATGTCGGAGCTGGCGTTGGGTTGGTGTACGTTCGGCGGCGATCATCTGTCGATGTACGGCGTTAACGCGGGAGTTCCTAAAACGCTCGTTAAGCAAATGGTGATCGAGCTTGCTCCCGATTACGGTGCTCGAATCAGAGATATTCTTTTAGATATTGCGGATACGCCCATAAGCCCCGAGCTTACGCCCTCGGAAGGCGACGAGCTCTCTCAAATCACCGAAGACATCGTAGGACCTTATAAACTGCACGATTTCTTTTTGTATTATTGCATAAAGCACGGTTTTTCGCCTGCTAAAACTTATTATATCGCAAGGCACGTTTTCGAGGGCGAATATTCGGCTGAAACTTTGCAAAAGTGGCTTTTTGCGTTTATAAATCGCTTTTTCAATCAACAATTCAAGCGGTCTTGTTTGCCGGAAGGCCCCAAAACGGGCGCGTTGTGTTTAAGCCCCCGCGGCGATTGGCGCATGCCCTCCGACGCGATAAAAACTCTTTGGCTCGAAGATTTAAAATCAGCCGTCGAGCGTGAGAAAAACGCAGGGCTTATTTAATTCGGGCTTATTTAAGTCAGGTTTTTTGATTTCGTTTTGCGTTTAAGCTTAATAAAGTTTAAATTTTTAAATTTGATAAAAAAGAAAAGAAAACGTAAAAAAACTCCGCCCGAAACAGGCGGAGTGCTTTTGAAAGATTTTATTATTAAGTTTTCGTTATTATTGCGGCGTTTTCGGAGGCGCGCTTGCATTTAAAAAAGGCGTTTTCGCAGCGTTCGCGGGTAGAAAAACCTTGGCTTTTGCAAAGCAACCTGTTGGCGGTCGAAAAAACTTTAAAATAAAAATTGCCTTCCGCATTGACGTTTATCGCGTAATTTTCGGTTTGCAGATTGTTTTTTAAAGTGTCTATTCCGCTTTTAACGCCCGAAAGCGAAGAATACGTTTCGCTTGTAAGTAAGGTTAATCCGTCCGAAACCAGAGCGGCGGTAAATTTTCCGTTTTCTTCGGTTATTACCCAGTCGCCGTTTATTTTTATGGCGGCGGCTTCGTCGGTTTTAGGCGAGGATTGCGTTTTTAAAATTTCGCTTTTCTTTTCGCGTTCTTCGGGTTTTGAAATATTTGCGGACAAATTTTCCGAAGGCGAGCCGTTTGTTTGTTCGTCGGTCGGTTTATCGTGAGCTAAAGAAGAATTATCGTTTTTTGCGGCGCGTTTTTTATTTACCTGCGAGCGCAGTATGAAAATCAGCGCAATCGAAATCGCAATTATTGCGAAAGAAACGGCTAAAACCCATGCGTATTTCGGGTTGTTGCCTAAATAACTTATAATTTTATCCATATTACCTATTAAAATCGTTAAATATACGTTTTTTTGCTGGATGACGGCGAAAACGAGAGAGGTTGGCTTTTTGCCAAGACTTTTTGCCAAGGTGTTTTGCCGAACTTAAGAACTTTTTACATTTTAATATATTTTAGCGATTTAGTCAAGTTAAAGGGGGTAGAAGCATGAAAATTTACTCGGTGGCGGTTATCGGCGGCGGATTTTCCGGGCTGTGCGCCGCAAATTTGCTTGTTAAAAACGGAATTTCTTCTGATTCGATAATTGTTTTGGAAGGCTCTAAGCGCGTGGGTAAAAAGATTTTGGCTACGGGCAACGGTCGCGGCAATATTACCAACGCGGTGGTTTCTGCGGATTTTTATCACGGCGGCACGCAGTTTGCGGCGGCTGCGCTCGAAAAATACTCGAACGCGCAGCTTTTGGAATTTTTTGGCGAACTGGGGCTTATAACTTGCGAAGAAAACGGAAGAATTTATCCCGCGTCGCTATGCGCGGGCGCTATATGCGACGTTCTTCGTTTTGCGCTCGAGAATAAAAAAATAGAAGTCGTTACCGAGTTTTATGTGCAAAAACTTATTAAAAACTTAAAAAACGGCGTTTTTACGGCGGTTGATTTAAACGGACGCGAAGTCTGCGCCAAAACGGCGATTATCGCGACCGGCGGCAAAAGCGGAGCGGGTTTTTTAACCGACGGCAGAAGTTATAATCTTGCGCTCGGGTTCGGGCATAGGCTTACGGATTTAGCCCCTTCTTTGGTTCAGATAAAAACCGAACGCGAATTTTTGCGCGGGCTTAAGGGTATAAAGCAAGAAGCGCGCGTCAGTCTTTTTGGTTCTTTCGAAAAGGGCGGGAGCAGTCGTTTTATAAAAAGTTTTTGCGGCGACGTGCTTTTTTGCGATTACGGTGTTAGCGGCAACGCGATTTTTTCGCTTTCGGCATACTTAAAAGGCGTTTTTTCGCCGACGCTTAAAATACAATTTTTGCCTTACGTCGGCGAAAGCGAATTATTCAAAAAACTTATGCTGATCGTAAACGGTGCGGCTAAAACGGGCGGCATTAGTTTAGAGCGGCTTTTTGTATCCGTTTTGCCGCCGCGGCTTTCGCAAGCGCTTATAAAACGCGCCGGTTTTAAGCCGACGGACATCGCTTGCAAAAACTCCGTAAGTGCCGTTAACGGGCTTATAGCGGCACTTATTTTAAAAATCGAAGGAACTTTGGGGTTCGATTCCGCGCAAGTTACGGCAGGCGGAATAGACCTGAAAGACATAGGGTTAGATATGCAAAGCAAGCTCGAAAAAGGTCTGTATATAATAGGTGAGGCGCTCGACGTAGACGGCGATTGCGGCGGCTATAATCTTCAATGGGCGTTTACGAGCGCGGCGGTTTGCGCCGAAAACGTAGCTGAAAATTTATTAAAATAATAATCTTGCGCGGAGCACGACGGCTGCAAAAAATTATCTAAAGGTGAGCGATGGAAAAAATTAGCGGAATAAAACTTAAAATAGGCGAAAGCGAAGACGTCTTGCGTGATCGCTGTGCGAAAATCGTCGGCGTAAAATCAAAGGATATAAAGCATTTTAAATTGTTAAAAAAGTCGTTGGACGCGCGAGATAAAGGCAATATTTTTTACGTTTATAACGTTGAATATTCACTTTTTGAAGAAGTTGAAAAGTCTGAAGAATACCCTAAAGCGAGCGGAACGGCGGCTGTTATCGGCGCGGGGCCGTGCGGTCTTTTTTGCGCTTTGTACCTTGCGCGTTGCGGCGTGAAACCCGTTGTGTTCGAGCGCGGCGAACGCGTGGAATATCGCGAAAAAACATGCAAAAACTTTATAAAAACTGCCGTTTTAAACGAAAACAGCAACGTACAGTTCG
>CAZNKA010000028.1:11593-13089 GCA_964573495.1 uncultured Acidiphilium sp.
TGCAAAAACTTTATAAAAACTGCCGTTTTAAACGAAAACAGCAACGTACAGTTCGGCGAGGGCGGTGCGGGTGCTTTTTCGGACGGAAAGCTTAACACTCAAGTCAATAACGAGCGCGTTACTCGCGTAATTCGCGACTTAGCGTTTTTCGGCGCTCCGAAAGAAATAACTTATCTTTCGAAGCCGCACGTCGGAAGCGATAAACTTCCTCAAACCGTAAAAAACATTCGCAACGAAATAATCGCACTGGGCGGCGAAGTGCTTTTTAATGCGCGCGTTAGCGGGTTCGACGTAAAAAACGGCGAGCTAAACGGGATTTTTTACGAACAAAACAACAAAAGCGAGTTTTTAAAATGCGAAAATTGCGTTGTGGCGTGCGGGCACAGCGCGCGCGACTTGTTTGCGGCGCTGCAAAACGCGGGCGCTAAAATGGAGCAAAAGGCGTTTGCCGTCGGGTTTAGAATAGAGCACTTGCAAAAACAAATAAATAAAGCGCAATACGGCGAAAAATACGCGGCATCGGCGTTGCCCGCCGCCGATTATAAATTGGTTTCGCACGCGGGCGAGCGCGACGTTTTCACCTTTTGCATGTGTCCGGGCGGCTACGTTATGCCCGCCGCGAGCGAAAACGAAATGCTTGTAGTTAACGGAATGAGCGAGTACGCGCGCGACGGCACAAACGCGAACAGTGCGATAGTTTGCGCGGTAACCCCCGCCGATTTCGGAGCAGACGACGCGTTGGCAGGCGTTCGTTTTCAGCGCGAGCTTGAAAAAAAGGCGTTTTTGGCGGGCGGCGGCGGATATAAAGCCCCCGTGCAAAAGGTTGGCGACTTTTTGTCGGGCAAACAAAGCCAAAGCTTTGGCGAAGTATTGCCCACATATCCGCTCGGCACAAATTTTTACGAATTGCACGCGTTTTATAAAAAAAGCATGACTAACTCGCTGAAAGCCGCCATAATCGATATGAACAAACGGCTGAAAGGCTTTTTAAACGACGATGCCGTTCTTACGGGTGTAGAAAGCCGAACTTCGTCGCCTCTACGCGTTTTGCGCGGGGAGAATTGTGAAAGTGTTAGCATCAAGGGGCTTTACCCCGCGGGGGAAGGCGCGGGCTACGCCGGCGGAATAACCAGTGCCGCTGCGGACGGAATAAAGGTCGCGTTTGCTATTGCCGCGCGGTTGAGTATTTGATTAAATAAACTATTTGCGGGCTTCGTTTTTTTTGCTTAAAAAGCAAAAAACTTAAAGCAAAAGCCCGCCTATAGGTCGATTAACGGCACTTTCGCCCTTTTTTTAAACTTATTTTTATGTTAACTTAGCCGTTTTTGCGCAACATTATAAAGGGTACGTAATATACTAATAAAGGCGAAATTTACAAGACGGCGAAAAAAATGCCTTTCCCTCGCGCGACATTTTATAATATTATAAAAAGCGCAAAACGAACGGTCATCCTGAGCGGAGAGCCGAAGGCTCGAAGTCGAACTCCGAAGGAGCGC
>CAZNKA010000029.1:0-12400 GCA_964573495.1 uncultured Acidiphilium sp.
CACACCGTCGCGCACGTCGGGAATGGCGCGCGATACGTTAACCGCCATTGCGTACGCTATGAACGATTTTTTAAGCTCGTTATCGACTTCGACGTTTATGATATTCGTTTGCGCCAGAGTTTTTCTAAATTCGTCGGTCAATGCCGAATCCAGTTCTTTTTTAGACATTTGCGTTTCCTCCTATCCTTTATACGTCAAGCTCGGCTACGAGCTTAGAATTTTCTTCTATAAACTTACGGCGAAGTTCGGGTTGCTCGCCCATAAGAAGGCTGAAAGTGTTTTCGGCTTCCTGAGCGTCTTCCATAGTTACTTTTAAAAGCGTTCTGGTCGCGGGGTTCATCGTAGTTTCCCACAATTGCTCGGCGTTCATTTCGCCGAGACCTTTATAACGCTGAATGTCGCACTTGCCCATAACTTCGAGCTCTTGTTTGAGCTGTTCGTCCGTATAGCAATATTTTTCGGTTTTGCCCTTGCTTAACTTATAGAGCGGGGGCTGCGCGATATAAACGTGCCCTTGTTCGACCAACGGACGCATATATCTGAAAAAGAAAGTTAACAAAAGTATTCTTATGTGGCTGCCGTCTACGTCCGCGTCGGTCATACAAATAACGCGGTCGTAACGAATTTTGCTTACGTCGAAATCTTCTTGCATGCCGCCGCCGAACGCGGTTATCATGCTCTTAATTTCTTCGTTTTCGAGCGCGCGGTTTGGGCGCACTTTTTCTACGTTTAGAATTTTACCGCGGAGCGGGAGTATCGCTTGAAAACGACGATCGCGCCCTTGTTTTGCCGTGCCGCCTGCCGAATCGCCCTCTACCAAGAATATTTCGCACAGTTCGGCGTTCTTTTCCGAACAGTCCGCAAGTTTACCGGGGAGAGCGACGCTTTCGAACGCGCTTTTTCTGGTAGCTTCGCGCGCCTTTCTCGCAGCTTCGCGCGCGCGCTTGGCGGTTATGCACTTCATTATCACTTCTTTGGCGGCGGACGGGTTTTCTTCGAGATACGCGCCGAAACATTCGTTCATTGCTTTTTGAACTATTCCGCGAACTTCTAAGTTGCCGAGCTTAGTTTTGGTTTGCCCTTCGAACTGCGGTTCGGGAAGCTTAACCGAAATTACGGCGGTTATACCTTCGCGAACGTCCTCGCCGGAAAGAGAATCGTTTTCTTTTAACAAATTAAGGCGTTTTCCCGATTCATTGATTATTTTGGTTAACGCGAACTTGAACCCCTCCAAATGCATGCCGCCTTCTTGGGTGTTGATGTTGTTCGCGAAAGTAAAAATCGTTTCGGTAAAGCTGTCGTTATAAGTCATGGAAAGCTCTACGGTTATTTCGCCGATAGTGCGCTCGAAATAAAGCGGTTCGGCAAACAAAACGTCTTTATTTTTGTTTAAATCTTCAACGAAGTGGCGTATGCCGCCCTCGTAATAGAATTCTTCGCGCGCGGTTTGACCTTCGCGCTTGTCTTCTATCGAAATGCGCAAACCTTTGTTGAGATACGCGAGCTCGCGCAAGCGGACTTTAACCGTTTCGTAATTGAAAATAACGCTTTCGAAAATATCCGCGTCCGGCATAAAGGTAACTTTAGTGCCCGTTTTATCGGCAGTTCCGATTATTTGCAATTCGCGTTGAGGCACGCCGCGATTGTATATCTGCTTATAATGATTTCCGTTTTGGAAAACTTCGACCTCTAGCCATTCGGAAAGCGCGTTAACGACCGAAAGCCCCACGCCGTGGAGCCCGCCCGATATTTTATATCCGCCGCCGCCGAACTTACCGCCCGCGTTGAGCTTTGTTAAAACGACCTGAACGGCGGAAACGCCTTCGGTGTGGTGAATCCCCGTGGGTATGCCGCGCCCGTTATCCAAAACCGAGCAAGAGCCGTCTGCGTTTATGGTTACTTCTATCGCCGAACAATAGCCGGCTAGGGCTTCGTCGATAGAGTTATCCACTATTTCTTGTATAAGGTGGTGCAGACCCCTAAGATCCGTGGTGCCGATATACATGCCCGGGCGCTTTCTTACGTGTTCCAATCCTTCGAGAACCTGAATTTGCCCCTCTCCGTATTGCCCGGATACTTTGCTTACGTTTTCGACTTCGTCCATTTTATACCTCCGTTTTGCCTGGCGGCGTTTTTGCATGTTCTTAGCCGCTTGCCCATAGTTAACAATTAACCCCTTACGGCTTGGCAGAACTTACGCATATCCATTATTATATATAATATAATTAGTTAATTTTATTATAACACACGCGCGCGCGTATGTAAAGCGTTTTTGCGGCTTTTACTGCAAAAAAACGAGCCGTTTCGGCTGTTTTTTAACCGTTAAACGAACTCGTTTATTTCTTTAATTATTTTTTGCTTTATTTGCTCGGATTCCTCTTTAAAATTGGCTCCGCCCGAAAAACAAACGGGCGGCTTTTCGATTACTTCGCGGCGAGCGTCGCTAATTAGAAGAGGAACGAATTTTAAATGTTTGCCGTATTTTTTAAAATAAAGCTTTTCGAGCATCAAAAATCCGGAATAAATATCGCTCGGTTTATCGTAACCCGCTTTATAGTCCACATCGGGAAAAACCGAAACGCACTCGCCCGAGCATAAACACTCGAAAGCCTTTTTTACGGTTAAAAAGCTGCGTTTGTCGTCGCCGCGATAAACGGGAATAAACTTGCCCGAATTAACCATTTTAGGCACGAACGTGCCCGCCGCAAACGACAATATTCTCTTCGCCTTATTGTTTTTAAAGGTTACTTCTCGATAATGTTTTTTAGCGGTTTTTTTATCGAAAAAAACGTTTAAAACCATGGCATGCGTTTGTTTTTTAAAAGACCTTAAAACGGTTAAAGGACCATGCATGTTCAAATGCCTGCAAACGTAAACCACGGGTTCTTCGTATTCGGTTAACTTAACTTTATATTTGCCGGCGGGGGCAAAAAAATTAACGATTCCGCGGCAAAACTTTATAAACCCGCCGTAAAATTCGTTTTTTTTCACGAAAACACCCACTTTTGTTGGATTTTATAAGTTACCAGCGCGACGATTAAATCTAAAAACCCTTTTAAAAGCGTTACTACTATTTCCGCTTCGAAAACGGCGTTCAATCCGAAAGCAAACAAATACGAAAGCGCCAAATGAACAAGCCAAACCGCGTAATATCTGAAGATTTCGCGCTTTCCCTTGCCGCCGAACACGAACTTATAATTGAAAGTGAAGTTTAAAATCGACGATAAACCGCGGGCGCATATAGTAGCCCAAAACGAAGATAAAGCGATATTGCCGCCCGTAAACACGAATTTAGAAAAAAGATAAAACGCAACCACGTCTAACAAAGCGGAAAGAACGGACGATAAAAAATACCAACCTAAATTTTTAAAAAGTACGCCCATCACTCGAACACTGTCCCGAAAAGTTCGGAAATGCGATATTTTTTCTACGTCGTCGGTTTTTTGCTCGTATACGGTGGTTATGGGCGTTTCTATCATCGAAACGCCGAACTTTTGCATTCGAACGAGCATGTTCATCTCGTATTCGAATCGGTCGCCTTTTACCTGCAACAATTTGTCCAAAAGCCCGTACGAAAAGGCGCGCAAGCCCGTTTGGGTATCTTGCAGTTTTATTCCGTATAAAAACCCGAACAAACAGCGAGTGATAAGATTGCCGCGGCGACTGCGCTTGGGAACGGAGGGTCCGTCAAAATCGCGCGAACCCAAATGCAACGCGTTAGGTTCGTTAAACGCGCTTTCGGCAACTTTTAAAAGATCGCTCACAAGATGCTGTCCGTCACAATCGGCAGTTACGAATACGTTTTGTTCATTGAAATTGTTTTTACAGTATTCTATGCCGCGGCAAAGCGCGTAGCCTTTGCCGCGGTTATTGGCGTAGTCAATAACGAAACAGCCTTCCATTTTTGCAAGCTCTTCGAATATTTTTTCGTATTTTTCGCCGCTGCCGTCGTTTATAACTATCAAATGCGGAATACTTTTTAACAATTCCGCCGCGTATGATATAAACGACCGAGGCGGCTCGTATGCAGGGATTATAGCCACCGTTTTTTGCAAATCGAAACTCATATTTTTCCTTTTTCTTTTTTTTCAAGGTCGGCAAGTATTTTTTCGCGAGAGATGTCGCTTAGCTCCGCCGTTTTATGCTCGGCGACGAAGTTTTCGTCCGAAACGTCCAATATATCCACGCAAACGCGCGTGCGCTTAAACGGAAAATTTTTAACTATTTCAGCCGTGTTTTTAACGCAAACCACGGCAACGGGGATTTTTGCGCGCTGCGCGACCTTAAAAGCACCCGCTTTAAAAGGCAAAAGCGGCTGTTCGGTTTTGTTTCGCGTGCCTTCGGGGCAAACGCCGACCGAAAAGCCTTGTTTTACGCGTAAGCAAGCGTCTTCTATCATTTTTACGGCGTTACGCGGATTATCCCTATCCACGGGCAAATAACCGTATTTATGTATAAACCCGCCCGCAATCGGAATTTTAAAATTCTGCGGTTTGCTTAAAAATATTATCGGCATGCGCTTAAACACATGCGCCAAAATCATCGTGTCGAAATTGGATTTATGATTTAAAACGAACAAATATTTTTTATTTCGGTCTATTTTTTCTTTTCCGTGAACCTCTATTTTAATTCCCGCCCAAAAAATTAAAAACTCGTTAACCATATTAAAAGAATGTCGATAAAAATTTTTTGGATTTTTTACGGGTTTTTTTCTGTTTATAAATGCGTCGTAAATTAACAAAAACGCAAAATAAACGAGCAAAAAACCTGCAAAACAGCCTATAAAAAGCAAAACGGGCACGTAAAAATATCCGACCGACGGAACGAGATCGCAAAAAACGCAAAGAACGACCGTCGTTATCGCGCTTAAAACGAGCGAAATAATATTAAGCATAAAAAACCTCTTTCGGCGTGAGTTCGCGTTTCATGCGTTTCTCCTATTTTATAAAAATAACGTTACGCGTTTGTTTTTGTTTCGTTTAGATTTTGTAAAGATTAAAAATCTCACTTTTTTTATAAAAATTATCGAGCAGAAACGCCGCGCATGCCCAACAACTTTATGTTAAAATACAAAAAAAGGGATAAATTTTTTCGCAAAAATGCAGAAATACCCCTTCTTTTCCGTGTAAAAACAGCATAATCGAATATGCGTTCAATCGCTTCCTTCTTAAACGATTGACGCAACACTACCCGTCCGATTAATCTCCGTAGCCGTCCGGATTCTTCATTTGCCAATTAAGCTGATCGCGGCACATATCGTCAAGCGTTTTTTGCGCCGTGAAGCCCAAATATTTTTTTGCGTAAGCGGTATCCGCATAGCAAACATCGATATCGCCGGGACGACGCGCGACTATTTCGTAAGGAATGGGCTTACCGAGCGCCTTAGAAAAGCCTTGAATCATTTCGAGAACGCTGTAACCCCTGCCCGTGCCGAGATTGACTATATACAACCCGCTGTTTTCGAGCAGTTTGTTGACGGCGAGAACGTGCCCGCGCGCTAAGTCTAAAACGTGAATGTAATCGCGAACGCCGGTTCCGTCGGGAGTGTCGTAATCGTTGCCGAAAACGCGAACTTTTTCGAGCTTGCCGACGGCGACTTTGGTAATATAAGGGCAAAGGTTGTTGGGAATTCCGTTGGGATCTTCGCCGATAAGTCCGCTTTCGTGCGCGCCCACCGGGTTAAAATAACGCAAAATTCCTATATTCCAACCGTTATCCGCCTTGTAAATATCCTTTAGAATATATTCGATAAACAACTTCGTCGAGCCGTAAGGATTGGTCGTGGAAAGGGGAAAATCTTCGGTGATAGGAACGGTTTCGGGCTTGCCGTAAACGGTTGCGGACGAAGAAAATACCAAGTTTTTGCAACCCGCCGCACGCATTGCTTCGACCAAAATTATAAGGCCGCCGATGTTGTTGTGATAATATTCGACGGGTTTTTCGACCGATTCTCCCACCGCTTTGAATCCGGCAAAGTTTATAACCGCGTCGATTTTGTTTTCAGCGAAAATTTTATCTAAGGCGGGTCTGTCTAAGATGCTCTTTTTATAAAACGGAATTTTTACGCCGCAAATTTTTTCTACGCGCTCTACCGCTACTTCTTTACTGTTCGAAAGATCGTCTACGATAATTACGTTATAGCCGGCTTTGATAAGTTCGATGCAGGTGTGGCTGCCGATATATCCGGCGCCGCCCGTAACTAAAATAGTTTTCATTTTAAACTCCTTTTTGTACTTTTTTATATGATATTGCGTTTTTCGCGATTTTGCGATTTTATTTTGCGATTTTTTTATTAAAAAACATAATTACGCGTTGTAATATTTAGCGACGATGGCGTTCATTTCGGGTAAAAGTTTTTCCATATCCGAAACGAGCTTGAACTGAGTTCTCGCCCTGTCTAAGTTATGCCCTTCGCGCTTAACGTGGAAGTAAACGTCGCCGTCTAAATAGTCGCTTAAAAATCTTATGCCGCACTCGTAAGTCATCAAAATCGCACCCATGGCAAGGTTATCCGCCTCGGCTTTAGTCATACTCGGACGAAGTGCGGACATATATCCCTTAACGTATTGTTCGAAAAGCGATATGTCGAAGTTGACTTTGGACAAATCTTTTTCATCCTCGGCGGCGGGATTGCAACCGAAACGGATGGAATCGCCGAAGTCGTAGCAAACGGTGCCGGGCATTATGGTGTCCAGATCGATAACGCAAAGAGCTTTGCCGGTCGCGTCGTCGATTAAAACGTTGTTGAGCTTGGTGTCGTTATGAGTGACTTTGCAAGGAATTTCGCCCGAAGCGAGCTTTTCGACTATCGTGCCCGTTATACCTTTGCGAGAAAGCGCGAAATCGATTTCCGCTTTAACGCTATCTTTTCTGCCCGCTTTGTTTTGCTCGATTGCAATTTCTAAATTTTTAAATCTTTTCACGGTGTTGTGGAAATCGGGCAAGGGTTCGTAGAGTTTAGACGCGTCGAACTCGGCTAAAAGATTGGCAAAATTGCCGAAAGCAACCGCGCTTTCGTAAAAATGTTCGGGCTTTTCGACCACTTGATAGCTGGTTGCTTTATCTATGAACAGATAAACGCGGAAATAATCTTCGCCGTCGCGATAAAAATCCGCACCTTCCGTCGTTTTAACCACGGTTAAAGACTCTCTGTCCGGATCGCCGCCGCGCGCCGTTATTTTTTCGCGCGAAAATTCGGTTACCGCGCAAATATTGTTCATAAGGCTTTTTACGTCCGTAAACAAATTGGAGTTTACGCGTTGCAAAATGTATTTGTGCTCTTCGCCGCCGCAAAGCGTTTTTAAAAGGAAAGTCTCGTTTATATGACCTTCGCCGTAGGGTTCGCACGAAGAGTATTCGCCGCAAAGTTTAAATTTCTTGCTTATTCGTTCGAAATCGTATTTCATTTTTTATCTCCGTTCCGGAATCGTTTTTATTTGCGCGCACATGCATGCGCGCGGGTACACATTTGTTTTATACGTTAAATTATACGCGATAAAAGCGCGCTTGTAAAACCTTTTTAAAGGCTTTTTTCTTTTTTCGAAAAACTTTCACATTTTAAAGCTTTTTATGGTTTTTAATCGCCTTTTTGTACATAAAGCGAGCCTTACTTTCTGTTCAGCCTGAGTTTAGCCAAAAGCTTAGGATCCGAAGCGACTACTCCGCCGCCTATCGCGGCGGCAAGTTCGGGCTCTTTAGCCACGTTTGCACGCATGCCCATTTTTAAGTTAAAATATTCGTCGAGCCCCGCCACGCGAGAACTTCCACCCGCAAAATAAACGCCCGACTTGCGTATATCGGCGCACATTTCCGCGGGGAGTTTTGCCATAAGCATACCCGCAAGCTGAAAAACTTTATCGAAAAACACGCTCATAACGGGATAAATATCGCGTGCGGTGACCGAAACGGCGCGCGGTTTTCCGCTTTGCATGTCGCGTCCGTCGACCACGGCGGCGGTTTCGTCGCGCTCTATAAGGCTGCCTATCTGAATTTTAAGGCGTTCCGCCGTAAGCGCGCCTATTTTTAAACCGAACTCGTTTTCGATATGCGCGATAACCATTTTATCGATGCTTTTGCCGCCCATATTCACGCTGAAACCCGAAATCGTGCCACCCAACGAAACGGCTGCGACAGTAGTCGTCCCGCCGCCCGCATCTATCAAAAAGCAAGGGTTCGTTTCGGAAAGAGGAACGCCCGCTCCCAATGCGGTAAGCACGGGCGATTCTACGAAATGCACGTTGAAAACTCCGCAATCGTTGCAGACTTGTTCGTATTTTTTTATCGCGCTGTTTTCCGCGCCGCAGGGGACCGAAAATAAAACGTCGGGGCGCATACCGAGCTTTTTGATGGTTACTTTATTCAAAAAGCAATCTAGCATGGCGGTTGCCGCGCGCGAATTTTCGATACGCGCTTCGAACACGGGTGAAATAACCACGGTGCCGTCCGCCGTTTTGCCTATCATTTTTTTCGCGCCGTCGCCTACGGCTTTAATTTTTCCGTCGCCTCCGTCGCTTATCGCGACGACGCTCGGTTCGGACAAAACCACCCCCGCCCCCGGCTGATATATATTCGTGTTAGACGAGCCTAAGTCTATAGACAAAGCAGGCTTTCTCATAATTGCGTTTTCTCCTCTGCTTTACGCTCTGTTTTTTATTGTTATTTTCTTTTCGTTTCAAGCGGCATTTTTGCGATCTACCGCCCGAAACCTTGCGTTGTTTTTATATAAAAGTGCCGTTAACGGGCTTATAGGGGCACTTTTTTAAAAAGCTCTTCGAACTTTTCTTTGGGGAAGCCTATTACGTTATACGTACTTCCGTAAACTTCTTTAACCAACCCGAATCCGTCTTGAACGCCGTAACCTCCGGCCTTATCCAGCCCCATTCCGCTTTTAACGTATTCTTCGATTTTCTGCGCCGAAAGAGCATTAAAAAGCACGCCGGATTTTTCCGCACCGCAGATTTTATCGATTACGAGCGCGTTTTTATCGGTTATAAGCACGCAGTATCCCGTGAATACTTCGTGAACGTTGCCGGATAGCTTTTTAAGCATTTCGCGCTGATCGTCTGCGTTTTTCGGCTTTTGCAAAACTTCGCCGTTAAAAACAACCACCGTATCCATTCCGATTACGACGGCGTTTTGCGCAATATCCGCATGCGTTTCGACTATTTCGCGAGCCTTGTTTTCGGCTGTTTTTTCGACCATTTCGGCATTTGAAAGCGAAAAATCGACTATTTCGTCGCGCACGGCGGGAATAATTTCGAATTTATAACCCATTTCGGATAGTATTTCTATTCTTCTGGGCGATTTGCTGGCAAGTATGAGTTTCATATTCAATATTTTAACATATATCGCGATTTTTGTAAACGTTTTTTTGCTTTTTCGCGGCGGAAACGACTAAATAAAATCAAACTTTCGGTTTTTTTATTAAAAAGTCTTTACTATGCTCTCTCTTATTGCGCCGAACAACTTCACTCGTTATTCCGAGCGGCAGCGGCAAATCCGCGCAGTCGAACGGATCTAAGCCTTCCCCCGCACAGAAATCGACTGAAAACAAGTAAACTTAAACGCATTGGGGGTAAGGTGGCTGCGTAAGCAAACGATGAGAGGAGATTTAGGTGCAAGCAAAGCAAAAAAGCCTGCCCTAAATTAGGGAAGGTGTCAGCCAAAGGCTGACGGAAGGGTTTACTTACCATCAAACAACAATCCTTCAGGCGCGTTCGCGCCAGCTTCCTTTACACAAGGAAGCCTTTTTTTTCTTTGCACGCGCTAATTTTCGTTAATCGCATTTAAAATATAAAATTTTACTGTTTTATACTTGCATTTTTGTTTTTTAAGTAGTATTATAAACGTGCGAGACAAATTTAATACGAAAAACTCGGCTTTGACCGAGGGTTTTGTGCTATTTTTAAATACCTATTTTTTTATAGGTGTTAGTTCACTTTGAATTTGATAAAAACACAAATTCCATGGTAGTGAACTTCATACACCATATTAATAGCATAATAATATCACGTTATTGTTTATTAAATTTGTCTCGCAGCAAATTCGGAGTTTGTGCTTTTATAGGCGCTAGGCTCCGGCTTAGCGCTTTTTGCGCATAAAAAACCTTGTAAGGAGAAAGTTGTTATGAAAAAACCTTTTTTGCTAAAGCTTTTCGCCGCGGTTATGCTTATATGCGTAGCTTTGGCAACACTTGTAGCGTGCGAAGACGAAAACGTTACCGTTAGAGTAAGATTTATGGTTGACGGCGAAGAGTATGCCGTCGTAGAAGTGAACGACCGAAATCAAGTCGAAATGCCATCCGACCCGCCAAGCGACGATAAGGTTTTCGACGGTTGGTATTGAGATAAAGACACCTGGAAAAATCAATTTTTCGGCGAGGTGCCCGAAGGAAACGTAGAAATCGTCATACAAGTTTATGCTAAATGGAAAGAGGACGAAACGCAGTGCAAACACGTTTGGTCTGAATGGAAAGTAGGGCAAAAACCCACTTGCACGGCAAAAGGCAATGAGGCGCGTTATTGCAAAAAGTGCAATAAAACCGAAATGCAATATATAGATGCGTTAGGTCATAATTATAAAGACGGCGTTTGCATAAACGAAGGTTGCGGCGCGAAAGAACCTGCAGATGAAACTTATACCATCGACGGCGATTATGTTTACTTCGGCAGCTATCCGCAAACAAAAGTCAGTGACGAAAAAACAGTTTCTTCCCTTAACGAAAAAGCGGGCAAATTGCCTACTTCGTCCGATTTTAACGGCTGGACTAGCTACGAATATTATATAAAAGGCGATAATTCGGCAGCCTTTATGTGGTATAAAGATTTATCTTACGGCGGCGAAAAATATCGCGGAGTTTACTCTATTAAGTATCGCTCGTCTTGGTGCTCCTCTCACGGAGGCACGGATGGCTATCAAAAAGAAAACGGCTACGAACTAAGCACTTGTTATTGGTTTAAATACGAGCCTTTAAAATGGCGCATATTAACCAAAGAAAACGGCAAAGCCTTCTTGCTTTGCGATATCGCAATCGACAGCGGGCACTATAGTTACGATAAAAATAAGGATATCGGCAATAACGATTATACCGAGAGCGACATACGCGCCTGGCTTAACGATAACTTCTATAACGCAACGTTTAATAAAACTCAGAAGACTTTAATACAATCGACGTCGATAGATAACAGTGCGCGCAGCACCAACACCCACGATAATGCAACGCGGTGGAACGACGGTATAAACGACTTTGCTTGCGAAAACACAAACGATAAAATCTTTTTGCTTTCTAATCAAGAAATAACGAACCCCGATTACGGCTTTAAAAGCAACCCGGACGAGGCAGATTCGGCAAGGCAATTTAAATCGACAGACTACGCGAAAAGCCAAGGCTGTTATAGGCATAAACGTTCTACTGCCGACGAGGGCGATTATACGGGTAATTGCCACTATTGGTTGCGCTCCCCTTCTTGCGGCGGCTCTAGATTCGCAAGCTATATCGCTTACGACGGAAAGCTTCAAACGAAAAGCTATACGGAAGTTGCGGCAAGCGGAATAATCCCCGCACTGTGGCTAGATTTAGGCGAAGCCGAGGAGCCGGTGAAGTATAGCGAAGGATTAGAGTTTACTTTAAATTCCGACGGTGAAAGCTATTCCGTAACCGGCATCGGCACTTGTAAGGATACGAATCTTATTATCCCCGCTATTTATAACGAAAAACCCGTTATTGCTATTGGAGCTCAAGCATTTTATAAATGCGGAAGTATAACAAGCGTTATTATTCCGGACAGCGTTACGTCTATTAATTCAGAGTCATTCCGGAGTTGCAGAGAATTAACAAGTATAATAATTCCACATAGTGTTAGACATATCGGTTTTTGTGCATTCGTTGAGTGCCTTGGTTTAACAAGTGTAACGATTCCAAATAGTGTTACTTCTATTAGCGTCGGACCATTTGCAGGTTGTGATAATCTTGAAAGCATTGTTGTTGAAGAAGGCAATGTTAAATACCATAGTAAAAACAACTGCTTAATAGAAACCGAAAGTAAAGCTTTAGTGTCGGGTTGTAAAAACAGCATAATACCTGGTGATGGAAGTGTCACTTCAATTAGATATAGTGCATTTGAGGGTATTCTGCATTTGACGAATATTAATATCCCCAACACTGTTAAGGCTATTGGTCCTTTTGCGTTTAGAGGCTGTGAAGGTTTAATCGTATGATTGACGTCGTGCTTATGCATAATATCGACATACAAATCATTGTGCAATTTTTGCATTCGCTCACCCATATAACCTATTAGGAATTTCGTTTCCGATATGGCTATAAGTTCCGCCATAGCAAGCACGTTGTCGGGTGAGATTTTCTCTTTGAGAATTTCAAACGTAACTTCTTTTTTCATTTTCT
>CAZNKA010000030.1:0-11837 GCA_964573495.1 uncultured Acidiphilium sp.
TTGAAAAATATAGTTTTCTTTCAGCCTTTACTTTAATATTATTTAGAATTTTGCGTTGCAATTCTTTAAATAAAGGCGGGTTTGATCCCGTTCCGGATAATCCGAGAACCAAAAAATGGCTTTTATAGTTTTTTTGCGTTTTTTATATTTTGCAATGCGAAAAGTAAGTTAATTTAAAAATTATAGGAGAAAAATGGATTTTTCTACACTTCTTTCCGTTTCCGTAAGCACGATAGGAACCATAGAAAACGTTATTGCGCTGGACTGGCTCGGTAACGTTATAAAATGGCTTATAGAAGGCTGCGGCAGTATAGGTTTGGGAATAATCGTTTTTACGCTTATTTTAAAGCTTATAACGTTGCCTTTCGATATAATTTCGCGCGTTTCTACTAAGAAAAACGCCATAAAGATGGAAAAAATGCGCCCGGAGCTCGAAAAGCTTCAGCGTCAATACGCAAATAATAAAGAGCTTTATCAACGTAAGCTTAACGACCTTTACAAAAGCAACGGCTACAGCATGTTTTCTTCGTGCTTACCTACCCTTTTGACTTTAATAATATTTATAGTGGTAATAGGTCAGTTTTCGACCTATTCGAATTACGCCAATTTCGACGTGCTTTGCAGAATGGCAGATCGTTACGACCAAGCTATTTTGAACTATGACGAAGAAAAAGGTACCGATTATATAAAAGAAGTCGAAGAAAAAGTAGGAGAATCTACAGTTACCAAGTATTATTTAAACTTAGCCGAAATTGCAGAAAATTACGATAAAATAAAAGCTTTCGAGTTTGAAATTACGAAAAATAACGGTTACAACGCTGTTTTTTCTTTAAACGGTTCTACCAGCGAAAATATTACGAAATTAGCTTCGCAAATGTTTGACGTCGAAAAAGATAAAGAAATAACGGATGAACAAAAAGCTCAAAAGCTGCTTCTTGAATATTCGATAGGTTTAAAATCGAAAGAAACCGAATATAAAGAATCCGGTACGATAATTCATGTTTACGTTAACGAAGACGGCAGTTACGAATATAATAAAGATTCTTTTACGGGAAAAACAGACGAAGAAATAACAAATAATTTTTGCACTTATATAGTTGAAAGTTTGGCTAACGAATATTTCGAAGCTACGGTTATAGATTACGCAAGCGAAGCGGCTGCCGAAGTTTTCAGAAATACCGATTTAAGGTTTTTGTGGGTAAAAAACATTTGGGTTCAAGATTTACCTTGGGAACACCCTATTCGCGAAAACTTTAAAGATTACGGATTTACGATAAGCTCGAACTGTTTTACTTCTTGCTCGGCAAGTTGCAGCGGTAAAGACAATTCGGTTAAATCGATGACCGAAGAAACCTATGCCAAAATAACGAGCAAGTTGCAAAAAGAAAAAAGCGAGCCTAACGGTTATTTGATTTTGGTTTTACTTTCGATAGGAACGATGCTTTTATCGCAAGTTTTGATGCAAAAAGCAAACAAAACTCAAATGGAACTTTCTTCTGTGGACGGCGCGGACGGCACTGCCGCTCAAAGCCAAAAAATGATGACTTGGATGATGCCGATAATGTTCGGATTCTTCTCGTTTATGTATACGGCGTCTTTCTCCATATATATCGTAGTAAGTTCTATATTCAGCACTTCTTCAACGATGCTTATAAACTACTTCGTTGAAAAGAGTTTTGAAAAAAAGGCGGCAAAGGAAGCCGAAGAGTTAGAACTTAAAAGATTAGGTAAATGGCGCGCAAGCGACGACAACAATAAAAAAGGTAAGAAAAAATAAGATTAATATTAATTTTTAGCGCTTTTTTGCGCGGATAAGGAGTTTTATTACATATGGATAGCATCGAAGCATTAGGAAAAACCGTAGACGAGGCGATTTTAAACGGTTTGGAACAGTTGGGCATTACTAAAGACGAAGCCGAAATAGAAGTTTTGGAAGAACCGCAGAGTAAAGGCTTGCTTTTTAAGAAAACTACGCCCGCTAAAGTAAAAATTATTAAGAAAAAATCGGATAGCGCACGCGCGGTAGACTTTTTGGAAGGACTTTTCGACCTTATTAAGGTTCACGCCGAAACCGAAATAACCCGCGACGACGAAAAAATTTGCATTAACTTAATTGCTTCTAATTCTTCGTTTTTAATCGGATATCGCGGAGAAGTTTTAGACGCCATTCAGTGCCTTGCCGGTGCCGTTGCCAATATCGGGCGAGAGGAATATAAACGCGTTGTGGTAGATTGCGAACAATATCGCGAAAAACGCGAAAACACGCTTAACGCTTTAGCCGAAAGGCTTGCCGATAAAGCGGTAGTTACCGGAAGAAAGGTTAATTTAGAGCCTATGAATCCATTTGAAAGAAGAATTATTCATACCGCGCTTTCTGCCCGTAGCGACGTTAAAACCGAATCCGAAGGCAAAGAACCTAACCGTTATATCGTAATTATTCCTAACGATTTGCGCGACGACAGACCTATTTCTGCCGACAGACGCGGAAGAAACGACCGTTTTAATAATTCCGACCGAGATAAAGGCTTTGACCGCCGCGGAAGCAGAGACGGAAAAAGCGGAGGACGCCGTTACGGCAGCGACAGACGCGGCCGCGGTGAAAAACGCGATAACGGTATGTACGGAAAACCTAAGGATAAAAGCAACGTTACTTCATTCGGTACTTTTATAGGAAACAGCACTCATAACGACTAAAAACAAACAAGCGCGGTGTTTTTATCGCGCTTGTTTTATAGAAATTTAACTATGGAAAATTGTTATAAAGAATTGCCTTTCGGTTACGAAAAGGTTTTTGAAGTTAACGCAAAAAATAAAAAAACCGCAATTATTTTTAACTTGGTTTCTTTCGGAGTTATGATTATTGCGGTAATAATAGCGCTATTAACAAAAAAATCTTTTGACGACGAATTGATAACAGCCGGCGATATAACCGAGTTTGCTATAAAAATGCTTTGTTTTGCGGTTTCGATGTTTGCGTATGTAGTGTTGCATGAGCTTTTGCACGGGCTTGCCTATAAAATTTTTACTAAACAAAAACTCAAATTCGGGGTTAGCCTTTCGTGCGCGTTTTGCGGCGTGCCGGACGTTTACGTAAATAAAAAAACGGCTATTATGGCACTGGTTACGCCTCTGGTTGTTTTTACGGTGGTTTTTGGCGCGCTTGCCGTTGTGTTTTGGTTTACCGATCCGCTTTTATACGTTTTAACCGTTATTCTTTTAGGAATGCATTTAGGCGGTTGTTCGGGCGATATTTTCGTTTTTTGCGTTATAGCTTTTAAATATAACGATAAAAATCTTTTAATGAACGACGACGGACCTAAACAAACCATATATTTTAAAAAACAAATAACTGAAGAACCTTGTGTTTTTAATTAATAATTATTGCTTTTTCTGGATTTAATAAAAAATCTTTTAAAGAAAGTATCTTCTTTACGGAGATGCTTTTTTCTTTTTCTACGTTTTCTATAACCCCGATGTCTACGGAATATTCTCGCAAGCGCAGTTCATTATAAATTATGTTTTCCTTAATATGCGTATATTCTTATATCTAAAGAATACATAAGTCAACGGTTTTATTGAAAATTTTTGTAGAAATCTACATATTTTTTAAATAGATATGGTTAAATAAAAGAGCTGTTGAAAAAAGCAACAACTCTTTTTATATATTATTTATTTTTAGAGTGGCGGACCATTTCGGCAAAACCGTTAAAAACGGGAATGCTTAAGAATACGAGCCAGCCCGGGTGCCATAAGTTCCAAGTAAAACCTAAAACCAAATAAACGATTACCGTAAATAAGGGATACATTGCGTGCATAAACGCCCGGAACGACTTACCCGATAATATTGCGTAATAAATGGGAATAGTGAAGAATATAAGCCAGCCCGGGTGCCATAAGTTCCATATAAAGCCCAAGCATAAATAAACGGCAACTACGAATATGGGATAGGGAAAGCCTTTTAAGCCGTCTTCTAAAATAGAAACCACCATTGGAACGAGCAAAAACACTATCCAACCCGGGTGCCATAAATTCCATATAAAGCCTAAGCACAGGTATAAAAGAATGCAAAACGAGGTGGTCGGGAAAAACTCCCACGCGTTTTTTTCGCGCTTAAAGAATTTAAATTTGTGCTTTTTGTTTTCGTTTTTTTCTTTTGTTTCGCTAGGCGATTGATAAAACTCTTCGTTGCCGCTTTGCTCGCTTTCGGCGCGGGTAAAAGCGCTTTCTTCGTCGCATTTGCGATAAGTTCCGTCCGAATTGACTTCTAAACGCACTTTTTTGCCGTCAATTTCGACGCATATGTATTTTTTATCGTTATCCATAATTTTCTCCTTATTCGCTTAATTCTTTTATGGCTCGTTTATAAACGCGGCACAAAAACTTTATGCAGTTAACGCTTATAAATTCGTTGGGTTGATGAATTCGGCTGTCTTCCCCTTTCATTTCGGGGCCGAAAGCCGCGCCCAGCGGAAGAGCGCGCGCGTAAGTTCCGCCCCCTATTGCGACGGGAACGGCGTTTTCGCCCGATTCTTCGTTATAAATGTTTAAAAGAGTTTTTATTAAAAAGCTGTTTTTATCGTTAAACAAAGGCAATTGATGTTTAGTATCGTTTTTATCGTAGTTGCCTATTTTGCTTGCGGCTTCGGTTATGAAAGAAGGCGGAAGCGTGGCGGGGTATCTGAAATCGACCGTTATTTTCAATTTACCGTTTTCGATGCGTAAAATATCGGGCGACATCGTTAAATATCCCGTTTCGTCGTTAACTTTTTTAAGCCCTAAAACGTCGTCGAACAAAAGCTCGTGAACCTTAGGCGAAACGAGATTTAAGTCGGCGAGATATTTTAAAAGCGGATAAATCGCGTTTTTGCCTTTTTCGGGCGTGGAGCCGTGAGCGGCTATGCCGAAACCTTCGATTTTATCGCCGTTTATTTTTAAGCCGTGTTTTTTTGCCAAGTCTTCGTTTATAGGCGCGACGGCGTAGGCGTAATCGCACACTACATTGACCATTTCGCCCCCCCAAGCGGTTTTGATTTCGCTAGAACAATCGAATTCGAAGGTGGGCGCGAAAATTCCTTTTTCGGCGTATAAAACGGGAAAATCGCCGTCGGGAGAGAAACCGAAATCGGGGAACTTAGCGACTTTTTCGTAATGTTTTATGCATGCCCAGCCCGTTTCTTCGTTGCAACCTAAAATGAGTTTTATAGTATGGCGTGGTTTAAAGCCTTGCTCTTTTAAAGCCTTCATCATATATAGCGAAACGACGGCGGGACCTTTATCGTCCGTTGCGCCGCGCGCGTAAATCTTGCCGTCTTTTTCGACGGGAGTGAAAGGGTCGCTTTCCCAATCGGAAAGCCTGCCCGGTTTTACCACGTCGAGATGGCACAAAATTCCGAGCGTTTTGGCATTTTCCCCCTTTTCGCTGCCTTCCCATACGATTTCGCCTACGTAGTTATCGTAGTTAATGCTTTTAAAGCCGAATTTTTCGCCTAAGCCGAGCATAAATTCCAAAGCCTTTTTTACTTCTTCGCCGAACGGCGCGTTTAAGGCAGGTTCGCCTTGAACGCTTTTGAACGAACAAAGTTTTTTAATATCGGTTTTAATTTTTTCGAGCAAAACGCAGTTTACTTCGGTTTCGCTTTGATTTTTCGGGTTATTTAAGCACATAAACAAACATCCTTTAAAAAAATTAGCCGCAAATGGCGGATAAATGCGGTAAACGCCTTAAAAATATTATACACTTTTTTTTAAATATGGTAAAATGTATAGAGAGTGATTTTTAAAATTTTTAGGAGGTTTTAAGCAATAATGCATGAAGGTCACAGAGAAAGAATGATTAAAAAGCTTCTTTCGGACAGCGAACTTTCAGATCATGAATTACTTGAAATCCTTCTTTTTTACAGTATTCCGCGAAAGAACGTTAACGAAACCGCTCACGAAATTTTAAATGCGTTCGGCGATATTCGTAAAGTTTTTAACGCCGACGAGGCTGCTCTTAAAAGCGTTAACGGCGTGGGCGAGCGTACTGCCGCTTTTTTGGTTACTATAGGTAAATGTATGCGGATTTGCGAAGAAAAAAGCTTCGATATTCCGCCGAAATTTTGCTATGAAGATTTTAAAAAACCGTTAATTGCCGCTTTTAAGCCTTTTACGGAAGAAAAATTCGCGGCGTTTTATTTGGATGCGAGCGGAAATACCATGCTTAGAAAAATTTTCTCTAGTCATTCTTCTTCGTTCGTCGAGATAGATACGCGCGATTTGATTAAAGGCGTTTTGCTTTCTAAACCCAAATCGGTGGTTATATGCCACAATCATTTATCGGGGGAAACAAAGCCTTCTTATTCGGACGATAAAGCAACAAAGCAAATTCACATCGCACTGAGGCTTCAGGGCGTTAACCTCGTAGACCATATAATAGTTTCAGGCGAAAAAACTTACAGCTATAACGCCTCGGGTAGGCTTAATAATATTTTGTCCGACGTGGAAAGGCTTATATAAAAGCAAAAAAATCATTAATAAAACAATAAAAAACGCGGTTTTGCCGCTTAGGAGATTAAAATGGAAAAAGTAAGAACGAGATTTGCTCCAAGCCCTACGGGATTTATGCATTTAGGCGGGCTTCGCACCGCGCTGTATTCATATCTTTACGCGAAACAGCACGGCGGGGATTTTATTTTGCGCATAGAAGACACCGACCAAGAACGCTTTGTCGAAGGCGCTATCGAAGTTATTTATTCTTCGCTTAAAGAATCGGGCATGAGCTACGACGAAGGACCGGACGTTGGAGGCAATTACGGACCTTACGTTCAAAGCGAGCGTAAAGCTATATATATGGAATACGCAAAAAAGCTTATAGAACTCGGCGGCGCGTATTATTGTTTTTGCTCGAAAGAGCGTTTGGAATCGCTTACGGACGAAAACGGCAACAGAAAATACGATAAACACTGCCTTTCTTTAAGCAAAGAAGAAGTTGAAGCGCGCCTTAAAGCGGGCGAACCCTTCGTTATTCGCCAAAATATTCCAGCGGAAGGAAAATCCAGCTACGACGATTTGGTTTACGGCACGATTACCGTCGATTATTCCGAACTGGAAGACAACGTACTTATTAAATCGGACGGCATGCCTACCTATAACTTCGCAAACGTCGTCGACGACCATTTGATGGGGATAACGCACGTCGTTCGCGGCACCGAGTATTTATCCTCTACCCCGAAATACAATCTTATGTATGATGCATTCGGCTGGGAAAGACCTAAATACATTCACTTGCCCACGATCATGAAAGACGCGACGCGCAAGCTTTCTAAACGCTACGGCGACGCGAATTTCGACGATTTCGTCAACAAAGGATATCTTCCCGAGGCTATCGTTAATTACGTCGCTTTGCTCGGCTGGAGTCCCAAGGAAAATATCGAAAAAATGAGCATGCAACAGATGATAGAGTTGTTTTCCTTAGACGGCGTTTCGAAATCGCCATCTATTTTCGACGACGCGAAACTCCGCTGGCTTAACGGCGAATATATCAAGCAAATGTCCGACGAGGAGTTCGCAAAAATCTCCGAACCCTTCTTTAAAAAGTCTAAAGTTTACGGCAAATACGATTTGATTAAGCTCGCCGCGCTTATGAAAACGCGCGTGGAAATTATGTCCGAAATTCCCGAAAAAATCAACTTTTTAGAAGAATTCGGCGAATACGACACCGAACTTTTCACTCATAAAAAGATGAAAACCGATAAAGATTTGGCGCGCACCGTGCTCCCGATGATTTTAGACGTTTTGCAAAACGTGAACGATTACTCGCACGACGCTTTGCACGACGCGCTTATAGGGCTGGCTACCGAAAAAGGGCTTAAAAACGGTCAGGTTTTGTGGACGGCGCGCGTTGCGCTTACCGGGAAGGACGTTACCCCCGGCGGCGCTATCGAAATGGCTGAAATTTTAGGTAAAGAAGAATCGATAAGGCGCGTTAAGTTCGCTATCGATTTGTTAGGCTGAAAAGATTTTTACTAAAAAACATAACTAAAAACGCCGCAAAAGGAAAAACCTTTCGCGGCGTTTTTGCTGAGATTAACTTGTAAAATTTTTTTTAAACATTGTTTTAAACCAAGCTCGTCTTTTTTAATATTAAGTTGCTAACGCTTCCTAAGCCCGAGGCAAACGCAAAACCGCCCGCAAGACTTAAAAAAACATTCATAACGCCCGAATTAAGCGGAGATACCATGGGCGCGATATTGAAAAGAAAAGCACCCGCTCCGCATGCCAAAAGAATCGAAAGCCATAGTTTTTGTTTGCCTGTTACGCCTGCGGTGACCGCAACGGCAACGAAAATTAAAGAAAGAGCGATTTTGGAAAGCGTGGAACAAGCAAGATTAAAAGCGTTGAACCCGTTCATTTCGAACGATAGGTTAGATATAGCGCCGCCGAGCATCGCGCCTATAAAAAACGCGATTATAACAGACGCGCTTCCGATAAAACCTACTATTGTTTTAGAAATTACGTAATCGGTTTTTTTAGCGCGCACGGCGAAAAGATTTTTTGCGTAACCGCTTTTAAAATCGGCGCATACGAAAATACAAACCAAAACCGCGATTGCAAAATAAGTTAAATTTAAGTTGCACATAGATACGAGATCCATATTGGCGTTCGTTTGTTCGGCTGCTCCCGAAACGCTTACAGAGCCGATTATTTGCCATACGTTTTCGAATCCTTGCATAACCGTTTGACTGCCGTCCGGTTTTACGGAAACGTTGCCGCTCGTCATGGTAGTCATAACGAGAATAAGAACAGGCACCACGAAAGATATCGCAATCGTTATATAGAAAAACGGGCTGATAAACAATCTTCTTGCATCTACTTTTAACATACTTTTTAGCCTTTCGGCAAAACTTCTTTTTTCGAATTTTTTCATCTTTTTATCCTCGTTCCTTCATAAGATCCGTATAAAATTCTTCGAGCCCGATTTTATCCCTTTTAATCTCGTTAATTAAAACACCGTTTTCGTAAAGATACGAAACTGCTTCTTCGGGCGAAGTTTGATCGTAAATTCTTATATATTCGTTTTCGTCTTGTTCGACGCGAATATATTTGCGCGATAAAATCGCTTTTGCAAAATCGTTTTTATTTGCTTTTAGCTTAACATACGTGCGGCAATTTTTTTCGAGTTCTTCGGCGGTAAGTTCGCAAATCATTTTACCGCCGCGTATTATGCCGTAGTGCGTGGCGATTTTTTCGAGCTCGCTTAAAACGTGAGAAGAAATTAATACCGTAGTGCCGTTTCGGGCAAGATCTTGCAGAACTTCTCGCATGATACGCATACCGTCGGCGTCTAGTCCGTTAATCGGTTCGTCTAGAATAAGAAGCTTCGGGTTGCCGAAAAGAGCCGTGGCGATGCCGACGCGCTGCTTCATTCCGAGCGAGCAGTTTTTATATTTATTGCCGGCGGCGCCTTCCATTCGCACGAGTTTTAGTATTTTTCGTATTTCGTAATCGGCGTTTTTAACGCTTAAATTGTCCGCTTGAAGTTTTAAATTGTTCCAAACCGACATGCTCGGAAAGCAACCGGGGGCTTCGATTAAAACGCCCAAGCTCGCTCTTACGGATTGATCGGCATAATCTTTTTCGAATAATTTAACGCTGCCCTCGTTTTTGGGGATAAGCCCGCAAATAATTTTTTCGGTAGTGGATTTTCCCGATCCGTTTTCGCCGATAAAGCCGTAAATACTGCCTACGGGCACGGTCATATTCAAGCCGTTTAAGGCGGTTTTTTCTTTAAATCGTTTAGTTAAATTTCTAATTTCTATTGCGTTCATAACGTTATTCACTCCTAATACACGTCGCTTTTCGAAAGGATGAACGAGCCTGCAAAAATATAAATTCCCGCCCAAACGAACGATACGATTAAGCAGTTTATCACGCTTAAAAGGTTACTCGTTAAACAAGCGAACACGGACGAGCCGTATAAAAAGACGTTGAGAATCGGCGTGTTCCCTACTATCGCGCCTATGCAGATTACCAAAACGCCCGTGCCGAAGAAAAACGAAGAAGCAATCGATATTCCGAAATATTTTCTGAAAATAACGTTTAAGAAGGTATAAAGGCTTGCCCAACCCAAGCTCATAATCGATTTTCCTAAAACGGCGCAGATTAAGCCGTATGCGTTTACGGCAAAAGACTTCCCGGTAAGTGCGCCCGCGAGTATTGAGCCTAAGAGATAGGTGCCGCACATGCACGCCATGGCAAAAGCGCAAGAAAGCGTTTTAGAAATCATATAGTCTTGTTTTTTTGGATGAGTCGTAAACAATTGCTTTACGTAGCCGCTTTTATAATCGTGCCCGATAAAAACAGAAACCATTATTCCGCCGAAAATAAAAACCATGTTCATGTTCGCGTATTTTTCGATTCCTTCGAAACCGTAAATAGGAACGTCGGCGGCTATCGCTTGCCAAACGTTGGTGAATATCGGCTCCGAAACGCTTCCGTCCGGGGCGGTCTGCCCGCTCGTGCCGATAAGCATTGCGGGAATAATAGCGGTTATGCATAAGAAAATATAAAACAAAGGAGTGTGAAACAAACGATAAAAATCTACCCCGAGCATGCCTTTTATTCGTTGTTTGAACGTGGGCGATTCGAATTTGAGTTCTTTCGATTTATCCATGTCATTCGTTCTCCTTTTTGCTCATAAGTTCTATATAATATTCTTCGAGCCCGATTTTGTTCTTGTTGATTTCGCTAACCAAAAAGCCTTTTTTGATAAGATATTCCACAATTTCTTCCACGTTATCTTCGTCGTAAACGCGAATATGATTTTCTTCTAAACGAACCGACGCGTATTTTTGTTTTAAAGCGTTTAGCGCGCCTAGTAAGTCTTTCGTTTTAAGCGTCGTAAAAACTCGTGCTCGGCTTTCCATTTCTTTTGCCGAAAGCTCCGTAATCATTTTTCCGCCGCGTATTATGCCGTAGTGGGTAGCGATTTTTTCAAGCTCGCCCAAAATATGCGAAGAAATTAAAACGGTTGCGCCGTAAGTTTTTGTAATATCTACGAGGATTTCTCGCATAACACGCATGCCGTCGGTATCCAGTCCGTTAATCGGTTCGTCTAGAATAAGAAGTTTAGGGTCGCCGAGCAGCGCCATGGCAATGCCGATGCGCTGTTTCATTCCGAGCGAGCAATTTTTAAATTTAGTAAACTTGCTATCTTCCATGCGCACGATTTTTAATACTCGGTCTATCTCGTCTTCGTGATTTTCAAGCCCTAAATTTATCGCTTGCATCGTTAAATTTTGATATACGCTGGAATTAGGAAAACAACCGGCGTTTTCGATTAACGCACCGACGCGCATCCGTACCCCCGCGTCCGTGTAGTTTTTGCCGAATAATTTGATTTCTCCTTTATCCGGCACGAGATGCCCGCAAATAAGCTTTTCGGTGGTGGACTTGCCGCTTCCGTTTTCGCCTATAAAACCGTAAATACTGCCTACGGGAACGGTCATGTTTAAGTCGTTGACCGCATACATCCCCCGAAAACTTTTTGAAAGTCCTTTAATTTCGACGGCGTTTTTTATTGTGCTTTTAACGGCGTTCATAATTTCTCCTGTTTAACTAAAATTCTATGGTAAATTAATATCTTGTTCGTTAAGCGTTAAGTATCCGAAATTTTTTTCGGCTGTTTTTATTGCTCGATTATTATAATTTGCGCATTTTAAAAAATGATTTGCAATTCGTTAAAGTTTTGTAAATTTATAAATTTTTAAAGAACGTTTTTAAACTTGACTTTTTTTAGTCGGGTTTTGAATTGTCAAATAATTTTATTGAAAAATTTTAATTTTTAAAAAATTAATAAA
>CAZNKA010000031.1:0-4545 GCA_964573495.1 uncultured Acidiphilium sp.
CTTTTGGAAAGAAGGCTCGATAACGTTATCTACAAAATGGGCATAGCGGCTTCTCGTTCGCAAGCTCGTCAGCTCGTTACCCACGCTCACTTCACGGTTAACGGCAAAAATGTAGATATCGCTTCTTACGAAGTAAAGGCAGGCGACGTTATTGCCGTTAAAGAAACCAAAAAAGGAAATAAATATTTTACCGAGCTTAAACAGGCGCAGAAAAACGGTAATATGCCCAAATGGGTCGAATTCGATAACGAAACTCTTACCGGTAAGGTTATAGCCCTTCCGACCAGAGAAGACGTCGATTCGCAGATTGCGGAACATATGATCGTCGAGTTGTACTCCAAGTAATAAGTTTAAATCGCGTGCGCGCTTTGTGCTTTTTGCGCCGCTGCGCGCCGTAAAACGACTTATAACCCCAACAATATCTCGACCGTATCGAATGGATTGTGCGGCGAGTCGTCGCTAAAACGCGTGCGACGAATAAAAATCAGGAGGAACGCTATTATGATGGAAATCGACATGCCTAAAGTCGAAGTCGAAGAAAGTGCCGACCTTAGTTATGCTAAGGTTATCGTATCTCCGCTCGAAAAAAGCTTTGGGTTAACGCTTGGCAACTGCTTAAGACGCACGTTGCTGTCTGCGCTGCCGGGTGCTGCCGCTCAAGGTATAAAGTTTGCGCCCGCGCTTAACGTAAAACATGAATTTTCAACGATCCCCGGCGTTCGCGAGGACGTTACCGAAATAATTCTTAACTTAAAATGCGTTGCGTTTAAAACCGCAACTACCGACGAAAGCTTCAAAAAAATCGTAAGGCTTTATAAAGAAGGTCCCGCAACGGTAACCGCGGGCGACATCGAGCAAGATGCCGAAGTCGAAGTTCTTAATAAAGACGCGTACATCTGCACCATAGACGAAGGCGGCGTTATCGACGTTGAAATAACAGTCGGTCGCGGCAGAGGCTATAAGGGTGCCGACCATAACAAAAAGGACGAAATAGATTATATCGCAATCGATTCGATCTATACGCCCGTAAAAAAGGTAAGTTATAACGTAGAAAGCACGCGTAAGGGCGAACAAAGCGCCGATTACGATAAGCTTACTTTGGAAGTATGGACGAACGGAGCTTTTTCCGGTAAAGAAATAATAAGCCTTGCCGCAAAAATAGTCGAAGAGCACATGCACGTTTTTGCAACTCTTTCTGATATGATGAGCGGTTTCGGCATTCTGGTTCAGCCGCCTACAGACCCGCTGCCCAGAATTTTAGAAATGAGCATCGAAGAAATGGAGCTTTCGGTTCGCTCGTATAACTGCTTAAAACGCGCGAACATTCATACGGTTGAGGATTTAACCAAAAAAACCGAAGACGATATGCTTAAAGTAAGAAATCTCGGCAAGAAATCTCTTGACGAAGTTATTCTGAAGCTCGAAAGCTACGGTCTGCATTTAAAAGAACAGGAGGACTAAAGATATGCCGAGAAAATTAGGTTTAACCACCACTCAAAGAAAAACGGTTTTAAGAAATTTGGCAAGCGACCTTTTATGGTACGGTAAAATCGAAACCACCCTTGCCAGAGCTAAAGAACTTAAACCTTACGTAGAAAAAATAATAACTCTCGCCGTAAACAGCTATACGGATGCGGTTGCCGAAACCGTTACCTCTAAAGACGCTAAGGGTAAAGAAATTACCAAAAAAGTGTTTAAAGACGGTCCCGTTAAACTTGGCGCCAGAAGAAAAATTATGACCTTAACGCACGATATTCCTTATCAAAAGGTTGCGGGCGAAAAGAAGTCTGAATACAAAGCTAAGGCTAAGGGTATCAACCACCCGTTGGTAGAAAAGATTTTCAACGAAATCGCGCCCAAGTATGCCGACAGAGCCGAAAAACTCGGTCAAGGCGGCGGATATACCAGAATTTATCGCCTTAACAATCGCCGCGGCGACGATGCCGAAATGGCTATAATCGAGCTCGTTGACTAATTCAACGGCTTAAAAAACCGAAAAAAATAAACCCGCTCGCATTTTGCCGGCGGGTTGTTTTTTTATCGTGCTTTGTACAAGCGGCGTGCATCACGAATCTGCGCGCCTCTTAACGGGTAAATCTTCCGTCGTTTGCTTCCGTCATATCGGCGAGCATTTGTTTCAACAAATGATTTGCCTCGTCGAAGGCGCCTTTTTTTACGAGTTTTTCAAGAGAATCGTCGTTATATACTATTCTCGTAAACCACAAGCCATGGTATAGCGTGTAGATTTCCCATGCCGCTTCGCTTTCGGTTTCGCTCAGCGGTCTTACGGAAAGGTATCCTTTTAATAGCGCCGGGAAAATTTTTTCGCGATATGAGGCAGAAACGTTATTAGGTAAGTCCATTTCGTAGGCGGTTAACAATCCTTCCATTACCAAATCGGAAACGAGGACTTCGTCTCCTGCGTTGTTGTAATCGAATACTATTAATCCGCTTTTTGATGGGACGAGATTGTTAATGGAAATATCTCCTTGAACCGCAGAGGTCGGAAGCTCGCTCCAAACGGCGCGCAAATGCTTCAGCTTTTCGCTTCGGAGCGTTATAATTTGTTTTACTATCGATTGGTCGAGTTTTTCATTTTTCGTGATTTCGCAAAAATTCGAAAATACGTCGACGTCGTTTTTATATGCGGCGGAAAAAAGCGTTTCGCATCCGATTTTGCAATCGTTTGAGAGTGCAATTAAGTGCATGCGCGCCATTAGTTCGCCGATTCGATACGCGATGTCGGTAGTTATTTCGGTTATTTCGTCGCCGCACCAATCTTCGACTGTGGTTATACAGGGTATGTCGCGGTAGGAAAACGTCGTAACGTATTTATCGGTCGCTTTATAACGGACGGGCGTTTCGATCCCGTTACGGCGCAGCGTTTCGGAAAACGCGCTTTGTTTTTCTACCTTTTTCGTTTCCGCTTGGATATCGTCGTTTTCGTGTAAGATTTTTATTACCAAAAGTTTGCCGTTTGACAAGGTTACGCGAAAAATGATTTTTATCCGCCCGTCGTCTTTAATAGCGTGGATGAAAAATTTTTGATCTACGACTTGCTCTCGAAAGTCGTATAATTTCAATATGTTTTCGATTACGTCGTGTTTTACGGTCTTTTTCATCGTTAAATTCTCTTAAATTAGCGGCTTATAGGATTTTTGCCGTCGAAATATTCGCCTTATATAATTCGCACAAGGCAAGCGGAAAGGTTTGCGGTTTAAGCTCAAAATGCCGATAACGGGCTTATAGCCGCACTTTTTATTTTTTACAATTCTTTTCGTCGGGATTTTAACGGCTTTTATAAACCGATTAATTCTTTTACTAAATCGTCGGATTGTTTTTCGTTTTCGTCGGAAAAAGCGGAAATTACGCGGACGACGTTTTCTGCAAAAGTTAAATTTTTGCATTTTTCAAGCATTCCGCGCATTATTTTTGCGGCAAGCGGCGCCCAAGATCCGTTTTCTATAAACCCGACCGTTCTGTTTGAATAATTGCGTTCGGTAAGGTGGTTTATAAATTCGCGCATAAACGGAAAAATATCGGCGTTGTAAGTCGGCGTTGCCAAAACGAGATTAGAGTACTTAAAGGCTTCGGCGGTCGCAACGGACATATCCGTGCGCGCTAAATCGATAATTTTTACGTTTTTGCAGCCTGCCGATATTAACTTTTCGCTAAACTTTTCGGCGGCTTTTTTCGTATTCCCGTAAACCGAAGCGTAGGCTATAAGAACGCCGTCCGTTTCGGCTTTATACGACGACCAAATATCGTATAATTCAAGATAATGCGCGAGATTTTCTTTCAAAACGGGGCCGTGCAACGGGCAAATCGTTTTTATATCGAGCGCGGCGGCTTTTTTTAATACGTTTTGAACTTGCAAGCCGTATTTGCCTACTATGCCTATATAGTATCTGCGCGCTTCGTCGTCCCACGGTTCGTTTGCGTCGAGCGCGCCGAATTTACCGAAAGCGTCGGCGGAAAATAAGATTTTATCGGCGGAATCGTAAGTAAAAATAACTTCGGGCCAATGGACCATCGGTGCTGCCACGAAATTAAGAACGTGCTTGCCTAAATTAAGAGCGTCGCCGTCTTTAACGATTAAACGATTATCGGAAAAATCGTCGCCGAAAAAGTTTTTCATCATGCTAAACGACTTTTCGCAAGAAACGATTTGCGTTTTAGGAAACGCCTTTTTAAAGTTCGCAATATTTGCCGAATGGTCGGGTTCCATATGCTGAACGATTAGATAGTCGGGCAGTCTGCCGTTTAACGCTTTTTTTACGGTTGCAAGCCATTCGTCTAAAAAGTTAGCGTCTACGGTGTCCGTTACCGCCGTTTTTTCGTCTAAAATTACGTATGAATTGTAAGACATTCCGTTCGGAACTTTGTACTGTCCTTCGAAAAGGTCTATTTCGCGGTCGTTTACGCCTACGTAAACTACGTCGTTGCTTATTTTCATGTATGTTTTCTCCGTAAATAAATTTTTTAAATCGTAAAAGCTTTAATGGCGAAAGTAGGGCTATAAGCCCGTTATCGGCGCTTTCGCGT
>CAZNKA010000031.1:4645-11288 GCA_964573495.1 uncultured Acidiphilium sp.
AGCGCGTAAGACAAAACGCATCCGAAACCGCTCAAAAGCATAAGATTTTCCAGGCTTTTTTTCGCCCCGAATTTGCCGTATAAAAGTCGGCTTAAGCCCATAAGCGTCGCAAAGACGGAAGGACCTAAAAGGTCGCCCAAAGCTTTATTTCCGCCAAGCGTGTTTTCCGCCAAAGCCGAAGCCCATTGCGAAACTGCTTGTTCGCTTGCGCCCGAGCATAAAATAATAAGAGCGTAGAGCCAAAACCGTAGATTTTTTAAAAGAGCGGCGGGTTTTGCCGTTTCGGAATCGTCGTCGAGTTTTTTAATCGGTACGAACGAGAAAAACACGGCGTTTGCCGCGGGAATTATTGCCCATAAAACCGAAAGGATTTTCCAATTTTTCACGCCGACGGCAGCAAAAAACGCCGTGGATAAAAGAATTACGGCAAGGCAGCCCCAGCAATAAAACGAATGTAAAAGGCTCATCGTCTGTTCTTTTTTATCGTTCGGGCAAGCTTCTACGATCGGGCTTATAACGACTTCTAAAAGCCCGCCCCCGGTCGCGTACAAAAGCACTGAAATCAGCAAACCGATAAAAGGATTCGGCAAAATATCGGGCAAAATCGAAAGAGAAATCAGCCCCGCGGCGGCAAAAGCGTTTGCCGAAACGGCGCAGGCGCGAAAGCCGATTTTATCTATAAAGAACGCCGAAGCCAAGTCGATTAAAAGCTGCAGCACGAAGTTTACGGTTATAAGCGCGGTTATTTGCGAAAGCGGAATGCCGTAAGAGCTTTCGAAAGTGGTGAACAATAGAGAAACGAAGGTGTTTACTATCGATTGAGTTATATATCCGAAAAAGCAAGCCAAAATAGTGGGCTTGTATTTTTTTGCGTCTGCCGCTGTTATATTCGTTTGCGGCTGTAAGCTTGCGTTTTGCATTTTACGCGTCCTTTAAATTTTTTACCGAGTCAAATATGCGAATATTTTATCAAACGCGATAAAAATAGTCAAACAAAACCATGCGATTAAAGAATAATATTTCGGGCTTTCGGGAGTTCTTTTAGATTCGCAGGAAGTTTTTTGGGACGCCGAGTCGGTTTGTCTATCGGCTAAGGCGAGCGAGCCGATAGAAGCTTAAAATTATAGAAAAACAAATAGGACGTATAAAAAATTGTTATATCAACGGAAGAAAAAAGGGCTCGGGCGGCAATCAAAACACTTGACTATTCGCTCTGCAAAGTGGTATAATTCCGATAGGATTATTACGCTAGGGTCGTGTTCGCAATCGGGCAAAAAACGCATGCGAAGCCAAGAACGATAAAAAGGCGTAAAAAAATCGGAACCGAAGAAAAAAATTCAAAGCAAAAAAACGCGCGTACATTGAAATAAAACGCGCAAAAAAAAACGGCTTTTTAATTATTCAAAAGCCCCGCTCGCTTTTTCAAAGCGAGCGGGGGGATATATAAAAACAATTATCGGAAAGGAAAAATGAAAAAAACAATAATCGTAATATTGGCGCTTATATGTGCGCTAAGTTGTTTTGTCGCATGCGGGGGCGAAGAACGGCGCTCCGGTATTAAGGTGGTATACGAGCTCGAAGGCGGCACTTACAGTAACAGCGCGGATGCGATCGAGACCAGATATCGTTTTGAAGAAGGGGCAATGCGCCTCATAAAAGAATTAAACGATTTAATCGAGGGTGCAAAGCTCGAAAGGCAAGGCTATCGCCTAGAAGGCTGGTATACAACCAAAGAAGGCGAAGGCGAAAACGTCGCTTATTCGAACAAATGGGATTTTAGATCGGATACCGTAGACGAAGGAGGGGTAACGCTTTACGCTAAGTGGGTTAAGATTACTATGTATCGTTACGCGGTTTACGCGGTCGATTCCGGGGCGGAAGAGCTTATAGGAGTTTACGAAACAGAGTTTTGCGGCATTCCGTTTTCAGAGGAAGCGCTTATCAAGAACAACGTCGTTTTGGCTGCGGATAATCGCGAAGGCTACACTTTCTCGGGCGAGTTTTTCGAAGACGCCGAGTTAACTATCCCGCTAGACGAAACTTTCGAATTCGAAGAAAGCGAGGCGGATGTAACCAAAAAGATTTACGCGAAATATATCGAAGGCAGCTATAAAGTGGTAAAAACCGCCGAAGACGTTAAAAATTTGGTCGATTCAAACGACGGCGCTTACGAAGACAGGATTATTTATTTGGCAAACGATATAAATTTAGGCGGCAGCGTTTTGAATTTGCCTTCGCTTTTTGCAACGTCGGAAAGCGGCAAGCAAAAATATATAGGCATAACGGGCGCCGGCGGGGTTAAAACGATTAGCAACTTTAAAGTTTCCGCCGAAACTGTTACCGAAAACGATTACGACGGCGAAGAAACAGGCACCGTGCGTGCAAGCCTTTTGGGGGATATAAACGGCATAACCGTTAAAAACGTAGCGTTTAAAGACGTTGCGTTAAACGTTAAGGCTGACAGAACGGGTTCGGTCAATAAGGTAATAACCGCGCCTCTTTGCGGATCGGCGCAAAATTGCACGTTCGAAAACGTAACCGTCGAAATAACTTCGTATAAAGTAACGGTTTTGCTTAACGACCCCGAAATAATCGAGGCAAAAGAAGGCGAGCTGTGGTTTAAAGATTCAGGCAATAACAAAACCGAAAATTGCCAAGCTTCTTTGGCAGAAAGGCAAGAAGAATAAAAAGCCTTTTTAAAAACGCAAAAAAATCAGGTAAAAATCATCTTATATAGGAGAAAAAAATGAAAAACAAATTTTCGAAAAAAGCGACGGCTATTTTGTCCGTCGCGCTGAGCGCCGTAATGTGCTTTACGTCTGCCGGCTGCGGAGATAAAAACAATTCCGGCAGCGGCAACAGCGGAAACAGCGGCAACGGAGGAACGTTCCAAGGCAAAACGTACAATAACGAAACCGATGCGCTCGTATTTTCGTCGCAAGCGGTAGATAAGGTTTTTAACCCTTTCTTTTCGACCAATGCGGCGGATAGCAACGTCGTAGGAATGACACAGCTCGGAATGCTCGGCAACGACGAATCGGGTAATTATACTTGGGGCGACGACGAAGAGGTCATCACCAAAGATTTAGGCATCGTTTACGACAAAGCTAACGACACCACCACTTACTATTTTGCCATGAAAAACAACATAAAGTTTTCCGACGGCAGCGCTTTAACCATTAAAGACGTATTGTTTAACTATTACGTTTATTTAGACCCCGCATATACGGGTTCCAGCACTATTTATTCTACGGATATAGTCGGGCTTAAAGCTTACAGAACGCAAAGCGAAAATAAAAACGAGCAAGATAACTTCTACACGCAGTTTCAAACAAAAGCAGATGCTCGTGTAAGTGCTTTAATATCCGCAATCACGGCAATCGGCAAAAAAGACGGCTCGCTCGACGCGGACGAAATTCGCGATCAATTGCAAAGCTACGTAAGCGATTCTAATCCGCATATCATAGACGACTACAATAAGGTGGTCGGGATAGACGGAACCAAGGGCTTATTTAGGGAAGAGCTCGAATCCGATTACACTTCCGCCGTAGGTACGTATAGCGATATTAAGTTCTACAATGAGAACGGCGAAGAGGTTACAAAAGACAAAAACGGAAAGAGCATAGTTTTTACTACGGACGTTCAGGCGTTTTTCTATAACGAGGGGCTTTTAACCTGGAACAAGAAAAAACAAGAAATGAGCTTCGTTTTGGATAACGATTTTGCCGAAGCCGCAAAATATACCAAAGAAGAAGCCATCGACGCCGTATATTCTATGAATACCACACCTGCTAATCTTCTTAACGTAATCCAATATTGGGCAACCGCGTCTTCGCTTAACGAATATCTCGTAAACGCGGAAATGGAAGATTATTTTAAACAAAGCTCGGGGTCGCGCAAAATCAAAAACATAAGCGGCATTAAGTTTGCAAACAAAACCGAAGCCGTAACATTTACAAAGAAAAAAGCCGTAACCGAAAACGGCAAAACCGTTATAAAAGACGACGGAACCGTAACCTATCCTAAGGCGGAATACGCGGCGGACGGAAGCGTTAAAAACAACGAGGTCTTATCTATAACCATTAACGGCGTAGATCCCAAAGCGATTTGGAACTTCGGCATAGGCGTTGCCCCCATGTATTACTATTCGGATAGCGAACATATCGCTAAATTCGATTACGTAGAAAACTTCGGCGTAGAATTCGGTTCTCAAACGTTCTTATCCAACGTAGTTAACTCGTCCGATAAAATAGGCGTTCCCGTAGGCGCGGGCTCTTATGCCGCAAGCAAAGTTTCGGGCGGAATAAACAATATTAAGGCAAGTGATTTTTACGACAGCGGAATTATTTATTTCGAACGCAATCCTTATTACGATTTAGGCAAAAGCGGATTTACCGCTACCGCGCCGGACGGAAAGTCCTATAAATCCGCGAAAATCAAAAAGGTAAGATACTCTGTCGTTACCGAAAGCCGTATGGTAGATTCGCTTAAATACGGCTCTATCGATTTTGCGGAACCAAACGCAAAGCCCGATACTTACAGTGACGTAAACAGCTTTGTGGATAACGCAAAAGGCATTAAACTTAAAGGCAAAGCGGTAACAACTTCGGGTTACGGTTATATCGGAATAAACGCGGGCAAAGTTCCCGGGGTTCATGTGCGCAGAGCTATAATGTATACCATGAATACACAGCTTAGCGTCGACTACTATGAAGATTTAGCTCAACCGATCTATCGTTCTATGTCAAAAAGCAACTGGGCATATCCCGAAAACAGCACCTCTTATTACCCCTATATCGGCGGAGAAATTCCTTCCAATTTAGACGTGGTAGACCCCGATTACAAGGCTTTCGTAACCAAAAAAGGCAAAAAAGCCGGGGAGAAGTTTAGTGATGCTGAACAAAAAGAATTTATTAAAAGCTTAGTTGAAAAAGACGGATATGCACTTGTTGACGGCGTATATTCCAAAAATAACGGCGCGGATAAACTCGTTTATACCTTCACCGTGGCGGGCGAAACGTCCGATCACCCCGCTTGGAACACGATGTCCGAATCCGCTCGTTTGTTAAACCGTTGGGGCTTCGATATCACCGTTACCACTAAGGCAGACGCGTTAAGCCTTCTTTCTAGCGGCGGGCTCACCGTTTGGGCGGCCGCTTGGGGCTCCACCATAGACCCCGATATGTATCAGGTTTACCATAAAGATTCTAAGGCAACTTCGGTTTTAAACTGGGGCTATAAGCAAATTTTGCAAAACGCCAATAGCAAATACGATTACGAGCTCGCTAAAATCACCGAACTTTCGAAAATAATCGACAGTGCAAGAAAAACCGAAAATCAAAGCTCGCGTAAGGCTTACTATTCCAACGCGCTAGATATGGTAATGGAGCTTGCGGTAGAACTCCCCACCTATCAACGTCAAGATTTGTTCGCTTATAACGACGGAAAGTTAGATTCTTCGACGTTATATTCTACTCCCAGCCCGTATAAGGGATTAACAAGCGACTTTACTTCGATTTCTTTAAGGGTTAAATAATAGTTTTAAGTCGCTAAAAAACGCAATAACGCAAAAGCACGTTCCGCCTTCGCAAAAGCGCAGGCGGAACGATGCACGAGGCTAAAATATGCTAAAATACATTTTAAAGCGCTTAGGTATATCGATTATAGTTCTTTTAGGCGTTTCGGTAATTATTTATTCGCTCGTACGTATGATGCCTAACGATTACGTAGATAATAAATTTTCGTCGCAATTGCAACAAGGCACCATAACATACGACGATATAGACAGATTTAAAGAACTTTACGGCTTAAGCGTGCCGGAAGCTTATTACAATATTACCGTCAAAGCCGAAGGCGAAGACGAAAACGGACAAAAGGTTGATATATCCGGTACTTATACGCGCAAAGTTCGCGAATTATTGTATAAAAACGCGATAGACGTCGAGTCGGACAGAAAAACTTTCGTCGCGGGGGAATATACTTGCGGTAATTACGTTTTAAAAATAGAAACCGAAACCGCCAATATTGCCAGATTTTATAAAAAAGAACAAGACGGAAATTTGGGTAAGCCTCTTATTACGGGAACCGTAAACATTTCTTTAGACGAAAATAACAATCGGCTTATAACCGATATCCGTTACAATGCTTCCAGTATAACCGAAACGGACGAAACTCAGTTCGTAGAAGCAAGCGTAAACCAAAAATTCGGAGCCATACTTTCGGGATATTTCACTTGGATAGGCAATCTTTTAAAAGGCGATCTCGGAACGTCGTTTAAATACGGAAAATCGGTTAATGCCGTTATATCCGAAAACATGTGGGTTTCGTTCGCAATCGCGTTAATTGCCACGGTACTGCAGTTTTTAATAGCAATTCCTTTGGGTATATCCGGCGCAACTCATCAATATTCGGTGCGCGATTACGCCGTTACGGTTTTCACGATGATAGGTATATCTCTCCCCACCTATTTTTTCGGGGCGATAGTTATTAAGGTTTTTTCGGTCGATTTGGGAATTCTGCCTCCGAGCGGATTGAGCAGCGGCGAAGATTTGGCTTTCTTTGCAAAGATAGGCGACCTTTTAAGCCATTTGGCACTGCCTATATTCGTAAGCGTAATACTTTCTATCGGCGGGCTTATGCGTTA
>CAZNKA010000032.1:0-9746 GCA_964573495.1 uncultured Acidiphilium sp.
ATTTCCCAAAGAGCTTTACCGTAATCGCTCATCGCGTCGTAATCCGTAGGAGTAAGTTCGTAGTTAAGCGACTTCATAATGGAAGTAAGCGAAGTGAATTTAGAAAGTTCGCTATCAGAGCAAAGGAATTTAATGAATTCGAGCGAAGCCGCCTTCAACGCGGGGTCGTTTTCTACGTTTTTGTTAACGCCGAGCGCGCATTGCCATATATCGACTATAGTTTGACCTTTTCCGTTGTCTTCGGTAACGGTTTCGTTAAAGGTTACGGGTAAAGACATCCATCTTACCTTTCTGGGATTTAATTTACCGCCAAGACCGGTAGCCGATTCGTATTGAGCAAAATAATTGTTCATGTTCGCTTCGTTATACCAGAACGAACCGTCCATATGCATACCGATTTCTTCACCGTCATTGAAGCCGGAGAATATAAAGTTACGCATTGCGCTGTTTTGAGCGGCGCCGCTACTTACGGAAGAGCTGAACCAGTCTTTCTTAATGCAAAGGTCCATAAACGCTTCGGCATAATATCTTTCTACAGCCCAAGTTGCGTAATACCCCGTTTCTTCGGTTACGTTTACTTCTTTAACTATAGGTTTCTTTATCCCGTCTACGCCGGGGAACAAGTTCTCGTCCGTAAAGCCGATAACTATTTCCGCTTTACCGCTGAAAGTGTAGTTTGTTTGAGCCCTTTCGTACCCCATCATCGAGTTCATAAGTCCGGTAAGCATGAGGTTCGAATAGTAATCGTATTGACCCGGGAAATCGAGAGGAGAAACTTCATCCCCTTTCATTCTTTCGCAAAGAGCGATGAATTCGTATAAAGAAGAAGGAAGTCCGTCGTCTTCAGTGCCGTAAACGCCGTCCGGTCCGCAAGATTTATTTGCATCGTCTGCAATCACGACACCGTCAACCGTCGTGCCGGCATTAACGAACTTAAAGCTTTCCCCTAAAACGCTAGATTCGAAAGTAACGCCTTCGGCACCGGGTTTTGCGAAATAATAACCGTTTTTATCGAAAAGGTTTACGTTATAAGCAAGGCCTGCGTAATATTCGATGGAAGGAGCGGCGTAATATTCACCGTTTACTTGATATCTTCCCTTATTCGATTCGTCGATCTTATCGTCGACGGAAATCTTTTGACCGTTACGAGAATCGTACTTTTCGGTAAGCGTATCGTTAAGATTTAAAAGATAGCCGTTTCTCGCGAAACCTTCCAAATCAACTACGCTGGACATATCGTATATAGCGGTCGTCGAAGTAGGCGTGGTAGCGCCGACGGTAATAGCCGACCCGCCGATGGCCGTTACGTATACGCCTTTTTTGGTTTTTCCGTTTTTATCGACGCCCCAAACGGTGTCTTTATGAAGTTCGGCAAATCTTGCACCGGCGTTATTAATCCAATCACGACCTAAACCGCCGCCGTCTACCTCGATGCGGATTTCAACCATATCGTCGTTTTTTTCGACGGTCGAACCGCCGCCGCCATTTCCACCGTTGCCGCCGTTATCGCCGTTGCCGCCGCAACCGACCGCGCAAGTCGCAGCCATAACGACGGCACCTATCATTGCCAAAAATTTACTGAGTTTTTTCTGCATTATTATCCTCCTCGCGGGTGTTGCCCGCATTTTACCGAAGTTTTTTACTTTTTTTGCCTTCGGATTTTTTCGCAGATTTTTTTGCCCGTAAAACCTAACTTTTAGCCCGCGCGAATCGGTTTTTTAAGCCTTCCGTGAATTAAGACTTCGCCGCCCGCGCCGCTGCCGCAGTTAAGTTTTTTATTCCTTGCTCATAAAATGAGCAAGGAAAAGGCATATGCCTTTTCGCCGTTTTTTATATTTCGAACCGTTCAAGCCCGCCGCTTTTTCTTCGTTTCTACGCTTTTGCCGCCGCTCCGCCTTACGGCTTTGCTTAGCCTTTCTAGCTTTCTCAGCCGCTCCGCGTTGCCGCCGCGTTATCAAACTACGTTATTAGTTTGCACCGTTTGCGTGATTTGTTTGCGTTATTAATAATATGCTCGTTCACGGTTAATTAAGCAGTTATTAAAACGCAAAAACGCGTACAAAGGGCGCATGCCCTCAAGGTTCGCTACTATTCTAACAAAATACGCTAACCTTTTCAATAGCTATATTTGCTTTTTTATTGCACTTTTTTCTCATTTTCGCGCTTTTTGGCTTTTTTATATTAATTCCGACCAAACGCAAATAAATTCTTTCTCGCACGCGCTACGCGCTCTTTTTCTCGCGCGCACGTGTTATCATTATATTTATTTATATTAAATTTACTTTAAATTCTGCGGATTTAAGCATTCCAACTCAGGCAAAACGAACAATCCGTTTTTTCTTATCAGTTTATCGTCGAAATAAATTTCGCCGCCGCCGTATTTTTCGGTCATTATAAGCACTAAGTCCCAGTGAATGCTAGAGCGGTTGCCGTTGTCGCACTCGTCGTAGCAGCACCCCGGAGTAAAGTGGATAGACCCTGCGATTTTTTCGTCGAACAAAATATCGCCCATCGGCTCGTTTACATAGGGGTTAACGCCTATGGCAAACTCGCCCACGTAGCGCGAACCCGCGTCCGTATCGAATATTTCGTTGATTTGCTTGGTGTAATTCGAGCTGGCGTTTATAATTTTACCGTCCTTGAACTCTAAACGCACGTTTTCGTGCTTTAATCCCTGTTGCATAGAGGGCGCATTGTAAGAAATTACACCGTTTACGCTGTTTTTTACGGGCGCGGTGTACACCTCGCCGTCCGGGATATTGCACGTTCCCGCACACTTTATAGCGGGCAACCCCTTAATCGAAAAGCTTAAATCGGTGCCGGGCGCAACGAGGCGAACCTTATCCGTTTTTTCCATAAGCTTTTGAAGCGCGGTCATTGCGTTGTCCATTTTTTCATAGTCCATCGTGCAAACGTCGAAATAGAAATCTTCGAACGCCTCGGTAGACATAGCCGACATCTGCGCCATCGACGCCGTGGGATATCTCAAAATTACCCATCTCGTGTGGCTTACGCGCTTTTCGTGATGAACGGGATAGCTGTAAAGCTTTTGATACAACGCGTTTTTATCCGCGGGAATATCGCCCATTTCGCAAGAGTTTTCGCCCCCGCGCACGCCGATATAGCAGTCCATGTCGTCCATAATATAGCCGTCGTATTTAGCCCAAAGGTCGCAATACTCTTGGTTGCAATCTTTAATCATGGCGCGCATAACCGCGTGGTCGCGGAGCACCACGAACGGATACCCGCCCGCCGCGTACACTTCGCTTACCAAGGCTTTTACGAGATCGTTGGGAATACCGAACGCTTCTATCATGACTTTTTCGCCTTTTTTAACTTTACACGAATAATTCACTAAATTTTTAGCCAGTTTGAAAATTCTTTCGTCTTTCATACTTACCACCTTTATTTTGTGCTTGTTTTTACTTGTTTTTACTTGAAAATTATACTACCCGAAAAAATAAAAATCAACCTTTTTTCGCGGTTTTAATTTATTTAGTTTACGTTATCGTTTTTTTTGCTTAACGATTTTGCTTGTCAATTATGTTTATCTGCTTACTTTTCGGCATCGTTTTAAAACCCGCTTTTAATTTACCAAAAAATCACGAAAGTGTCGATAATCGACCTATAGCTGGGCTTTTGCATTTTTTTAACCGACGCGAACAAGCTAAAACTTAAAAATTTTAAAGCTTAGCGGGGGCATCGTAACGGCTTGCGTTTTATCTAAAAGCCGCAAATCGAAAGACTGCTCGTCTTGCCCGAAGTTATACAATATCAAAACGCTTTCGTTTTCGCCTTCATACCAAACGGGCGCTACGCTTACGGCGTTTTGCACGCCGAACGGAATATTCTTATACAATTTGCAAGCGACGGAATGGAATTGAGCGCGCCTGCCTTTATGGAACAAAGTGTCGGCGTTAAAAGCGGAACCCGTTGCAAAAATTCTTCCGCCGAACTTGTTTTCGTAATACGCGGAACACGCGCCGAAAGATTCGCCGTCGGCATTTACGAGTTCGGTTAAAACAGTCGCTCCGCTTAACGGAGACATTTTATAAACGCACTCGTTGCTTAAAGAATTAGCCGTATAAACGGGATATTTCAAACGATACCCGCAATTTTCTTCCGCACTCGTCAACCTTTCGAAGCAAGGAGCGGAAACTTTTTCCGCAGAGGTTATTCCTATATATTCCGAAAAACCGCGCTTTAAAGCCGAGCAAACGGCGACTTGATCCAAAATCGCCCCGCGTTTAAGCAAGGCGGACAGCTCGTCGTCCGTATAACAGTCCGTTATTTCGCCGTTTAAATAATTAACCTCGCCCTCGGCAAAGCAAACGGGCAATCCCAAACGATTAAAATAAGCTTCGGCGTAGCTCGTTCCGTCCTTACCGTAGCGTTCGCCGTTTAAATTTTGCACGTAGTTTTGCGGCGTAACGACGGATATTCCGCGCGGTGTTTTACCGCGCACGAGCTCAACCAGTTCGGCGTATTCTTGCTTGTTTTGCGCAAGCATTTTTAAATATTCGACGCTTTCGGAAGGCATAGTGCCGTAATGGTCGATAATATTAAGCGTAAGTTCTTCGTACCCCGTAATCGCGTGAATACGGCATTGCAAGTCGAACACGCGCACGCTTTTGGTGAAAATATTTCTGGGCGCGTAGGTATCTATTTCGCTTACGTAGCGAATCGGTTCTTGAAGCACGGCGCGATATTTTAAACCTTCGTGCAGACCGAAAAGCAAGCCGTGACCCAACGATTCCGAATAAGCGCCCCCGGGCGGGCGAACGAAAGGCACTTTGCCCTCCCCCGCAAAGGCGCGCAAAAGTTCGTTTATGTTTCTGCCTTGAAACTGATCCGCATTCACGCCCGAAACCATAAGCCCGAGCTGCACGTTTTTATCGACCGAATGAACGGCGCGCTCGACCTTTTTAACCAAAGAGAGCTGAGCGTTATAAGTAACTTCGCGGAAGCATTTTTTAATTTTTTTGCTTTGCTCGTCGTACGAGTTAAAAGCGGCAATCAAATCGGCGCGCGTAAGCGGTTTGCCGTAGCGTTCGGCGGTTTTTTGCACATGCAAATCGCAAAAGCAACCGAACTGCCCGCCACCGTGATTGACGGAGCGAAAATCGTCGTCGAACATCATAGCTTCAAACCCGCAAGAAGCGTAACACTTCATAACTTCGGCGGCGTAATCGGCGACGCGCTCGTCGAGCATGCACAGCTCGTTAGAGGATTCGTACCCGTTTATTCCGACGAATTTCGCATAAGGAAGCACGCACGCCGTGCCCGAAAAATGCCCGAGTAAACTTTTTAAAAAGAAACTGCATTTTAATCCGTTCGCTTTCAAAAAATCCGCCGCGCGCTTTAATAATTCCGCGCATTTCTTATGCTTTTCGAGAGGTTGCGGAGTTGCCGCCACGTAAAAAGAATCTTCGCACAGCATAACCTCGTCTATTTTACCCGCGCGGCACGCGGCGAGCAAATCGCGCAAGTATTCGTCCGGATTGTTTTTGTCCACACACGTCCTTAAAATATATCTCATTTTCAACTCCGATTATTCAACATTTAAATTTAGCGTATTCGTCCAAAACGTAGCACGCGACCGCCGACCAACCGTGACACAAACTTCCGGCGTCGTCGAAATCGGCTTCGCCGAGCGCGGTTTCGTAAAAAGAAGTCGCGCCGCCGAGCAAAGCGTTACCGAACAGCTCGGCAACGTTTTTAACGCACCAATCGGCGTTTTTATCAGCCGCGATAATAACCTGATATTTGATAAGCATTGCGGAATAAGTCATTTTAACCAAAGAGCTATCGCCGTTTTTGAGTGCGACTATAAGCCTTTCTTTTACCTTTTTGTCACACGCTTCCGCAAACAAAACGACCGCTTGCGTATATTCGTGATAACCGCGTTTTTCGCCGTCTGCCGCCAAATACGAGCAATAAAAGCCGTTTCGAGCGTTATAAAATTGACAAAGAGCGTTTTTTAAGCGCGCCGACTGACTGAAATAATAATCCGCCGCGTCTTTTTCGCCGAATTTTTCAAGTAAATTGCCTAACCTAAGCAACGCGACGACCGTAAGCGCGGTCAAAATGCAATCATAGCCGCCCTCGTTTTTCTTATCGAACCCGTCCAGCCCATCCGACCATTCGTGAAAATTCCAATAATTTTCGTCGCTAAAAAGCTTAACTCCCTTATCCGTAGCGCGGGCGATAAATTTTTCAGCCGCGCTTTTAACGGTAGGCAATATTTCTTTTAAAAACCGCTCGTTATAATCGGCTTCGGCGTTTTCGCACACGCCGATTATCCAATATAAAGTGAACGACGGAATGGTAAAACCGACGCGCGACGGCGGACAAAGCTCCACCAAACCGTCCGAACGCATGGTCTGCGCGAACAATTTAAGCGAAGCGCGCGCAAAAGGAAGATAACTGTCCTTTTCAAACGCGCCGTATCCGAAAAGCATTTGATTGCGCGAATCCATGCCGTAAAGCGCTTGCTCGCGCCAAGGGCAGTCCTCGTAATGTTCGTGAGCGCAAAGATAGAGCGTGCGCCTACCCGTTTCGTAAATTTTATTCAAAAGCTCGTCGCCGAAGTCTTTTTTTACGGAAACGAACGGATATTGCGTTTCGCAAACGCTAAGCCGCTTTATAATAACGCTTTTTTCTTCGACGAATAAGCATAAATATCTTAATCCGAAGCGCAAAAGCCTGTCGTCTAAAACGTTTTCGCCCTTTTTAAGCTTTAACGAGAGCGCGAAATTTCTGCCGTCCACGCTCGTTCTCGGACGCAAATCGGCGAGATGTTCGCCCCAACCCAGTTTAGCTTCGCAATCTTTTTCGACGCACACGCAAATAGACAAATATCCGCAAACTTCTCTGCCTAAATCGGCTATCGCAAACACGCCGTCTGGCTTAAGTTCGCTAGATAAATTCGTTAAATTATCAACCGAAAAAGTTACGCCGCTCGTTTCCGACTCTCCCGAAAGTTTAGTGCACTCGAGCCTTTTTTTGCCGCCCGAAAGCTCGTTAAAACTTATGTGGCGCATATAAGCGCGCTGCATTTTTTCGCCCGAAGTAACGCCGCCGTCGTATTTAAAAGTGCCCTGAGCAATTATTTCGCTTTGCGCAAAGGGATAAATTTCGCAGCTTTCGATTTCACGTTTTTTCTCCGAAAAATCGGCAAAAACGCGTTCGGTTTCGCCCCACGCGCCCTCGGCTGCGGTAAAATCGTAATTAAAACAATAGCCGAGTTGCGGGGTTATAATATCGCCTACCTTGTAACGCGAAGCCACGCGAGCAAGCGTTTTTTCGTCGGATTCGGCGATTATTTTGCCGCACGCGCAAATTTCGAAAGCGCAAAACGCCTTTTCGGTTGCCCGCACGACCTGATGATCCCCTTCATAATGAAATACGATTACGCGAATTTGATTTTCGCCTTGCTTTAAAAAGCGCGAAACGTTTACTTCCTGATATGTTTTTACGCTAGAGCAATCGGCAAACTGCGCGTTCGCGACGAATTCGCCGTTTATATACGCGGCAAAACGAAAATCGGAATATATTTTAAGGGTTGCCCCGCACTCCGTCGACGTTTGCGCTTTAATTTCGGCGCAATTTTTTTCGCCGACGCTTAAAATTTCGATCTGCTCTTTATCGCACGAAAAATCGCGCTTAAATTCTAAAATAACGTTTGCATCGCGCAAAGAACTTTGTTCACGCTTTAATGTTATGGGGTTCATATAAAAAGCTCCGTAAAATTACTAAGTCGATTATACAACGGTTGCAAAGGTTTTGTCAAACGAAAGCGGCGAATTTCGCTTTACTTTTTGATTGCGCGAAGTAAAATTATTAAATCGACAAAAACCAAAAGAAAATTTTCTCGGGTTTTTATTTTTTTCGTTATTTTGTTGACATAACCACATGAAATCTGCTATACTATATGTGAAAACCACGTGAAAACAACGTGAAAATCAACAAATTCGCGAGTTTTGTTTATTAAACGGCAAAAAAACGCTTAATACGTCCGCCGTTCCGCACAGAACAATCGGGCGAAAATATATGTTGCGCGGCACCCGCGCGAAGGAGGCAAATTAAATGAAGAAACTATTAACCACCCTGCTATCGGTAATTATGATAGCCACCGCAATGACCGCGTTTGTAGGTTGTCAATCGGGCAACAATCCCGACGACGGCGAAAAACCCGCCGCAACAGTTAAAAAAGCGAACGTTGCAAGCGTAAATATCGACATCAACCCCTCGGTTGAACTTATCGTCGACGAAAACGGCTTGATTTTGTCCGTGCGCGGCGCCAACGACGACGGTTTAGTGATTTTAAGCATCGCGAACAGTCTGGAAGGCAAAACGATCGAACAAGCGACCGAAGAAATAATAACCCTGGCAAAAAATCTCGGATTTTTCGAAGACGGAAAAGGCGTTATCGGCACGATGGTCAATTCGGATAACGAAGAATTGCTTAACTTAATAAAGCAAAAAGTAAGTTCGTCCGTAAGCGCGACCGCACAAAAAACGGGGCTTTCGCTTAAAACAGATTTAGAAGGCGCGTTTTCGCTGGTACGCCGCTTGGAAGATTTAAAAACCCGCTTCCCCGATAACGAAGCGATTAAATCGCTGGATATAAACAAATTAAGGCTTGCCGTTTCGGTTAGCGAAACTTGCGATATTTCGCTCGAAGCAGCCGTCGAATTAGACGAAACTCGCCTTTTGCAAATGCTTAGCGACGCCGATAAAAAAATCGAAAGCTATGCTACCGAAGCTTTCAGAGCGGCTAAGTCAAAAGCGCTTGCCGCCTACGATAAAGTTGCCGCAATCGAAACTTACGCCGTTTATACCAAATTCTACGCCGAACACGCAAGCAGCAGAATTTTAAAATCTTACTACGGCGCGGCTTATCAGCTTTACGCTTCCGCAAAAGCAGGATTCAGCGCGTTGCTAGACGTTAGCGACATTTCCACGCAAATAGCCGAATACGAATTAGACGAACAAAAAGTGGCGAAAATTGCCGAAATTTTCGGAATGACCGACCTTGCCCCCCTGAAAGATGCAAATGGCAAAATTACCGTTAAGAGCGTTGAAGCTTACGCCGATAAATTATTCAGAAACAGCGAAGCAAGCGAGCTTTTAGAAAGCAAAAAACAAGCTTTGGCAACCGCTTTAAATACAGCCGAAGCGCAAATCCGCACCGAAGTCGATAAACTCGCGGATGAATACAAATCGCAAATCAACGCGCAAATTTCTCAGACAGAAACTATTTACAACACCGTTAAACCCACGTTCGAAGAAATAAAAACTAAGCTAGAGGCTCTTTCGTTCATTCCCGGGTTAAACGAAGCCGTTGCCGATTTGTCGGAAATATTAAAAGATTTCGAAGAAATAACCGCTAAAGTAAAAGAACTTTTAAACGACCGAAACGCAACGATAAAAGTAAGCGAATTTGAAAAAATCGTTAGCGAATACAGCGAAAAAGCCGCAACTTATCTCGAAAAAATCGAAGCCGATTTAACTGATGCGGAAAAAGCGGAACTTCAAGCAAAAATAGACGAAATAAATCAAAAACACGCCAAAGAAAAAGCCGAATTAGACAAAGCTTTATCCGACGCTGAAACCGCCGCTAAAGAATATTTGGCAGCCAAAAAACAAGAATTCGAAGATCGCGTAAGCGGTACGATCGAAACTCCCGACGGCGGTGATACTCCCGTAGACGGCGGTGATACTCCCGTTGACGGCGGCGATAC
>CAZNKA010000032.1:9846-11146 GCA_964573495.1 uncultured Acidiphilium sp.
GATACTCCCGTTGACGGCGGCGATACGATCGAAGGCGAGGCTGCTTAATTTAAAAATGCTTGATTTTAGTCAGTAAAATTTCAGCATAAAAACTTAATTTTTGTTTAAGGAAAACTTTTATAATTACGTAATTGCCGACCTAAAACGAAAAACCAAACTTTAAAAACTTAAAAGCCCTTGTTTTTACCGAACAAGGGCTTTTTTTTACGCTCAAACTATTAAAGACTAAGAATTTCCCCACGCGCCTCGTCACCCTATTAACGCGCCGCACTACGCGCATAAAATATTAAAAACGACGGCTTATTAAAGGGCTACGTCAAGAGCGGTCATAACGCAAAATCCGATCACGAAAAACACGATTCCGCTGACGCGTTTGCAACTATCGGGAATAAGATCGCACGCGCAAACGTAAAGCATAGCTCCTGCCGAAAAAGACAATAGCCACGGTGCGAAAAAGGTAAACCTAAAAGCAATAAGTGCCCCTATAAGCCCGCTAACAGGCTCTACCGCTCCGCTGAGCACCCCTAGCGCAACGGCTTTAAACCCGCTCTGCGAATAATTTTTAACGCAAAGCGAAGTGGCAAAACCTTCGGGTAAATTTTGCACTCCTATGCCGAACGCGACACCTAACGCGGGCGCGAATTTTTCAAAGTCGAGCGTGCCGAACGCGAAAGTTCTTCCGCCGGAAAGCGAGGCGGCAATCGCGCCGTACGCCGCGCCCACAGCCATCCCCTCCGGGACGTTGTGCACGGTTACGGCGATTAACGTTTTTCCGTATTTACCCGCCGCGCCAAGCGATAAATTTGCCGAAAAAAGCAGGTCTAAAACGAAAATCGCGGCGCACCCCAATGCCGTGCCGACCGACAACGGGATTGCCGAAGAATAACGCGCGTTTGCCACAGCGTATTCTTTGGCGGGAAGCAACAACGACCAAAACGACGCCGAAATCATCACCCCCGCCGAAAAACCGTATGCCGCACAATTGTTTTTTTGCTCGGATATAAAAAGCGAGCAAAACGCACCCGCGGAAGTCATCGCAAAAATAAATAATAAGCCCAAAATTAAATCGCAATTTATCATTCGTTTTTTATCCCGTTATATTATATTCGCAAAAATCGCGACGGAGTGCAGAAATACCGACCCCGCAAAAACGAGAGATTTAGCGAGAGTTTTAATTTTTTATAAATAAAATCGCAAAGCGGGTTAAAAGCGTTTGCAAAATTAAAAGTAATATGATAAAATGTATAAGTCGTTTGGGGGTATAGCTCAGTTGGTAGAGCGCTTGAATGGCATTCAAGAG
>CAZNKA010000033.1:0-6139 GCA_964573495.1 uncultured Acidiphilium sp.
TAAGCAATTTTATTCCGTACTCATTCGTGAGTACGGAAAAGGCATATGCCTTTTCGCTTTTTTTTGTTTTTTAAAATTCTACTTGAAAAAATATCGAAATTTTAAATAATATCCAAAATTTCGCTTAAACTCCGCACTTTTTTATGGCAAAGCCCGTTTGCTCCGCTTTTAGTTATATTGCCGTTTTCTACGCCGACCACGGGGAAACCCGCAAATCTCAAAGCCAAAACGCCGGCTGCCGAATCTTCGATGCCTAAAACTCTAGAAGGATCGCTTATTTTTAACCCGGTATACGCCGTTTCGGAATAAAGCCAGGGATGCGGCTTTGCGGCAAGCTCGCCTATCGTTCCGTATTCGCCTACGTCTTTTCTTCTTCCGCCGGTCATTATCGAATCGTAAAATTTAAGCGGGTCACCCAACCCGAGGGTGTGAAAAATAGAGGTTATTTCGGGAATGGCTTTATAATCCAAACCGCTCGTAACCAAGCCGATTTTTATATTTCTGCGCTTTATTTCGAGCAAAAATTCTTTAAGCCCCGGCGTGGGTTTGAATGCGTCCGTTCTGCCCTCGCCGCGCATAATTTTCGCAAGCTCTTCTTCAGAAACGGCGTGGTATATTTGCAACGCCTTGCTTATATCCGCGCCGGGCGCGTATTTATCAATCGCGTAGCGCAAATGGTCCGCGGTGGTAAAGCCCGAAACGAAAGGAATATCTTGCTCGCAAAAAGCAAGTTTTTCGTTACCGGTGAGTTTTTTCATCGTTTGCTCGATTATATAAACCCAAAATTCTTCGCTGGTAACCGTCGTTCCGTCTAAATCCATAAGTATGGCTTCGACGGACGTTTTTAAACTTACTTCGTTTATCTTATATTCGGCTTCTACGCCGTTGCCTACTACTTTACCGAATAAATCTCCGTTTCTTTCGGTAAACTTTACGCAGCCTATTTTTTCCGGGAGACCGTATTTCATCTTTCAATTTCCTTTGCGAAATCCGTAACGACTAACTCTTTCTCGCTCGCGCCGCCGCTTATATACACCGTTTTTTGCTCGCCCGCTTCCAAATCGAAATAATTATCGCTGTAAGAGTATTTTTCGTTTTCGGGCATACGCAAAATCACGCCTTTAACGAAAGTTTTCGCTTTAAACGAAACGGCAAGCTTATCGCCCGAGTTTTCAAAGGAATAATCGTATTCGTTTTTAAACGAGCAATCTTTCCACATGTCTTCAGACCAAACGGTATGCAAGCGTTCGCCGCCTAAATTGCCTTCGGCAAAAAGATAAATGCCGTTGCCGCCTACTTTTTCTTGTACGGGCTCGGTATAAACGCCGTTGGCTTCGACTAGCGCGTCTACTTTTTTGCTCCACAAAATTTTACCGTCGAAGTCTTTCATTCCGTACGTAAACGAGCCGTTCAAATCGGAATAATCGTCGTTTATTAAAGTGAAGCGAACCGCGCCGTCCGTCTGAACGAAGGTCGCGAGCCTTTTCGCGTAGCTCTTTTTCATTTGATAATAAGCATGCTTAGGCTCTCCGTAATAGTTGACCACAGCCCAAGTAGCCGAAGGCCAAATATCCGAATACATCCAGTTCATAAAGCCTCCGCATTTAGCCTTATTTGCCCTTGCAAATTCTATTTCGGCGCGCAAAACTTCGGCGTGCGACGTCATGCTTTTAGCTATAAACTCTTTAAGCGACGTGCTTTTTCCGTATAACCCGTCCGCATAAAATTTTTGGCGAGCGGTAAACGGCATCGTAACGCCCGAGTAGGGATTATCCATTAAACGGTCTTCCCAATATTCGTTCATATCCCAAAGCTTATCTTTCGGGAATATTTTTAAATACGTTTCCATCGTATCTGCGCCCATCGTGGCACATTCCGAAACGAAGGGAACGAGGCTTTTTTCGACGTTGTTTCTGTATTCTTCGATGCCGGTTACGAGCGTCTTTTCGTAACTACCCGCGTGGGATTCGCCCGAAGTGGAATCGTTACCGATGTCCGTTTGAGAACACGGGCTTTGCTTCGCGTAAGGGCGAGTTCCGTCTAAATTCTCGATAATTCCGCGCAAAATTACTTCCACGAAATAATCGCCACGGCATATTTGCAAGCCGTAAGAGCCCGTTTTTTCGTTCCCGCCGCACCAATACACTATGGACGGATGGTTGCGCAAACGTTTTATCTGATAAGTTATTTCGCGACGCATTTTAGCAACGAAATTTTCGTCGTCTTCGGGAATATCGGCACATGCGAGCATCATATCCTGCCAAACCATAACGCCTAATCTGTCGCACAAATCGTAAAACTCGTCGGTTTCGTAAGCTCCGCCGCCCCATACGCGCAACATATTGAAGTTGCCTTCGGCGGCAAGCGAAACCAGCTTTTGATATTTTTCGGAGCGCGCCGTACCCGTAAAACATTCGGAAGGAACCCAATTCGAACCCTTTACGAACACGCTTTTTTCGTTGATTATAAAACGATAACCTATCGTATCCGAATCGGTCGGCTTTTGTTCGAGCTTAACTTCGCGGAACGCCAGATTGCCTACGCGTTCGTCTACGACTTTGCCGCCTTGAATAAGCTCTACTTTATAAGCGTAAAGCGGCTGAGCCCCCACGCCTATAGGATACCAAAGTTCGGGATTTTTTATAAAAAAGTTTTTAAAATTCTTTTTGCCCGTAATAACGCTTTCGTAAGTTTGCGTTCGAGCGTTTTCGAGCGCGACGTCAGGCTGCAAAGCCACCGTGTAGCGCAATTTATCGTTAAGCCTTTCCGGATCCGGCTGTTTGAGCGTTTTACCGTAGAAATCCATGGTGCTGCGAACCGTATAATTCAGCTCTACGCTCAAGGTTAACGAACCGTCGTTAAAAGCGACGTAGCTCACGTCGTTAATCGCGTTTTTAACCCTACCTTTAAGCCTTACTTCGCCGCAAATTCCGTAGGCGGGCATATCGGGCGCCCAATCCCAACCGAAATGGCACTGAGTTTTTCTTAAAAACAAACGCTTGGTATTAAACACGCCGAAATAACCCGCGTCGTCGATTTTATTCATTTCCTTTTTTACGGAATGCATTTCTACGCGTAAAACGTTGCCAGAGCTTTTTAGCAAATTTTTTACCGAAAAAGTATATTTTAAAAACGCGTCGTCCGCCGAACCTAAAAAATTATCGTTCAAATAAATATCCGCGAAAGTATCTATCGCGTCGAATTCGAGCAAAACTTCTTCGGAAGACAAAAGCTCGCTTTCCGCATTAAATTCGCACGTATATTCGAAATCGCTTTCCTGAATCCAGTCGAGTTCTTTGTGGTTTAATCCGAAATACGGATCTTTAACCAGATTCGCGCGGTATAAATCGGCGGTTATATCGCCCGGAACCGACGCTTCTATGCTTTTTTCGCAATCGAGATGCGTGTTTTTGTTTTTTATTTTTAATTTCCAACCCGAAATTTTCATAATCATATTCGGTTACTATTTCTCCTTTCAGCCTGTATACCCTAAACTTTCAGATGCCTTTGAGCTGAAAAATTTATGCGTGATTTAATACGTTACGCATGCGCGTTGCTAAGGGCGCACTTATACGATCTTCATTTTACACGAAAATTTTATCATGCTTTTTCGGCATATTCAAGTTCTATCATCGCAAAACCTTATTCAAAAGTTGCAAGTTTTTGATTTTTATATTGACATCGCACTCCTTTTGTATTAAAATTAAATCGACCGAATAAAAATTTTTAAATCGCCGCGCTTCTGCGTTTATCGGTTCGCCCGCTCCGAAAAAACAGACGGACATGCGAGCGGCTTTAATCGCGGCGAAGGATTTTAACGCAATGGAAGAACGAAAACCGATATATTCTACGCGCGCGCCCGCTAAGGACATCGAAGCGGTCGCTTCGTACGAAACCGCAACGCCTTGGAAGGCTTCGAATATATCTTTTTACTATACTAATTTCGACTATCCTTTTTTGCACACACATCGGCATTGGGAGCTTTTTATAATAACGGAAGGCGCTTGCGTTCATCACTTAAACGGACGCGCTTACGTTATGCAAAAAGGCAGCGCATGCCTCATCCGCCCGCAAGATCGCCATAAATTAAACGCTTATCAAAACAAAACGGTTCAAACGATTACGTTTATAATAAAGCCCGAATATATGCAAGCTCTTTTGCGTTTTTACGACTTAGGCGAACTTACCGCGGAAGATTTATCTTTTACGCTGAGCCCCATTCAACTTAATAACCTTATGCGCAACACTTTGGTTATTCAGTCGATGTCGCTTTCCGATTTGAAAGACAAGGAAATGCGTTGCAGGTTGCTTTTTTCGGAACTTATATCCGATTTGATAAACCAAAGAATGATAAAACTTAAGAAAATGCCGGACTGCGTAGTGCAAATTTTAGAAATGCTTTCCAATCCCCTTTTGCGCGAAGTTTCTATTAAAAACGACTTAGCAAAAACTACCAATTACAGCTACTCTAACGTTTTGCGCATTTTTAAAAAATATACCGGCTATACCATTTTGCAATACGTTCAAACCGTCAAAATCAACTACGCCACAGAACTGCTTAAAAATTCGGATATGCGCATTATCGAAATAGCCGAAACCATAGGCTACGATTCGATTGCGAATTTTAATAAACTTTTCAAACGCAACGTGGGCATGACGCCCACGGAATATAGGCGAAAATATAAATTTAACCAATCCGACAAGCAAGATTTAATCGGCGAGGCAAACAAAAATGCCTACACGCGCCGCAAAAGAAGCTTTTGCGATTAAAAATATACTCGCCGATTATACTATTTTTTATATATTCGAATAAAAATAATTGACACGTGTCGTTCTAAGTGTTAAAATGTAGACAGGTATTTTTAAACACTAGTAAAAACTCGTGTCATTTTTTTGTTGTCGAATATTTGTCGAAAATATTCATCGACCGCTCGCAAAAGAAAGAGGAGAATTCTCATGTCAAAGATTTTGGAATTAATTTCTTACTCAAACAACGACAATCACTCCCTGCTGGGTAAAATTTCCATAGACGACATACGAACAAAATCGAACATAATCGTAGACGAAAGCCAAGAAGCATTGTTTTATAAAGACGGACAAGCACTTGATTTATTCACTGCGGGCAGACATGAACTCACGACCGATTCGCTGCCTTTGTTTAAAAAAATCTTCAGCAAAATTTTCGGAACGAATTCGCCTCTGCCCTGCACTGTATATTACGTAAGCAAAGTTAACGTTTTGGATATGTATTGGGGAACGCCCAGTCCCATCACTCTGGAAGATCCCAAGTATCATCTTATAGTAAACGTAGGCGCAAACGGTACAATGGGCGTAAGAATTGCGGATTCCAGAAGATTTATAATAAAATTAACGGGGCAAATCGATTCGATAAACGCCGACGACGTTAAAAAATTCATCAAGGGCGTAATGATTGCATATATCAAAGATATGATCGCAAACATTATAATCAAGCAAAACGTTTCGATTTTGGAAATACAAACGCAATTGCTGGTTTTATCCGAAACGCTTCAAAAAGAAATTAACGCAAAAATTATTCCCGAATGGGGAATAGAGTTGGTTAATTTTTATTTTAACGACATTACTACCGGCGATCGCGACCTCGAAGTTTTAAAACGTGCGAAAGAAAAATATACCGCCTCGATGAACGATATCGAAATAGAGGCGGAAAAAACGTTGCGGCTAGGTCAAGCCGAAGCGCAAATTAAATTGCAGCAAGGACTGATAGATGCACAGATAATGGTGGCTCAAGGCAAAGCCGAAAAAGAAATTATGGATGCTTTAGGCGTTGCGGGATGGTCTAAACTGCAATCCGCGCAAATTCTTAAAAGCCTTGCAGGCAACTCTTCCGGAAACGAGGTCGCCGCGACCGGGGCAAGTTTGGGAATGGGCATCGCAATGACAGGCACTCTCGCGGGGCTTGCTTCGCAATTAACCGCACCGCTTGCAAACGCACCCGCCCCCGAAAAAACAAACGCCGAGAATCTTAAAGAAAGCGCGGCGAAAAAGGTCGAAGACGAATCCGACCCGGTTAAAGTTTTAAGCAAATTAAAACAACTTTTAGACGCGGGCTTAATCGAAGAAAGCGAATACGCCGAAAAAAAGAAGGAAATTTTGGCTA
>CAZNKA010000033.1:6239-10981 GCA_964573495.1 uncultured Acidiphilium sp.
ATATTCGTTTTTGCTTTGATTGCGTTCGAAAAAATCGCTGTAAAGGCAATACTTGTAATGCTTTTTATAACTGCTATGTATTTTACGTTAAAATATCACGCTATCGGCTGCGTTTTAATGTATAAAGCCTTCGCCCCGCTCGACGTAAGGGACAGATGCAGATTTCAACCTACGTGTTCGACGTATATGATAATGGCAATTAAAAAATACGGCTTGATAAAAGGCACGTTTAAGGGATTAAAACGAATTTTTAAGTGTAAACCGCCCAACGGCGGAATAGATTTACCGTAAAAATTAAAAAACACAGGGAGATAAAAAAATGGCAAATGACAAAAAACTAATCGTCGGAAAATGCCCGAATTGCATGACGACTCTTCGCATTTATGAAGGCGAAAGCGTAAGTTGCCCCCGCTGCGATCAAACGATTTCGGCGGAACAAATTCAAAACGGCTCCGATTTACGAGAACAAGCAAGCGTTCCCATGCACGAACAATCCGGCGCCGCTCGATACGCTCAGTTTATCGAAAACCCCGCCTCGGGTTTGGCTTACTTGGAAAACCGCTTCGAAACGATGGATTGGAAAGAATTCGAAACAAGTTTGATTTTCGACTTGGACGGCATACCTTCGGTTATCGAAAAAAATAAAGTAACCAACGCAAACGACCCGGATACCTGGCTTTTGGAATATAAAAGCGTGGCCGAAGTTTTAAGGCATAAATTAATCGGCTTGAAAAAACTCGTACACGAAATAGAAAGGCATTATAATCCGACCGATTTAACCAATACTTTTGCCGCGTTCGATAAATATTCGAGGTTATCGGCGGCGTTAGTCGCTCGTAGAGCAAGCATATATAAAACGATAGACAGCGATATCCGCTTCTTGGAAAAATTCGATGCTCAAGAAGACGTTATAAGCGCGATAAAATCGGATTACGCCGAACTAAAAGAAGATTGCGATAAGTTGCGCGTCGTAAATAAAATCGACGAAATACCCGGCATAGACGAAATTATTGCCAGAACGCAACAAAAAATAGCCGACGAATTATCCAAAATCGGCATCAACGCCGAACAACTTTACAACGAAGCGATAGCAAACCTCGCCGATAAGAGCAACGCGCACTTCGCCCTTGAAAAATTTCAAAAATTAAACGGCTATAAAGATTCGTCGAAATACATAGAAAAAATCAACAATTTAAGCATCTTTAACAACGTTATAGAAGCCAACGGCGAACTTTTCTATATGGTATCGGCTAAAAACGAAACGACTTTTTACGTAACCGAACCGAAGAAAAATCCCGTTAAACTGCCCTTCTTAGGCAAATTCGGAAAAAACAAATCAGAACCCGAACAATCGGAAACGTCCGCTGAACCCGGCTATACGGGCAAAGTTCTTTCGATTTACGCCATAAAAGATCAACTGGCCGAAAAAACGCCTTTGGTAAGCGGCATAAGCAGATTATTGACGTCGTATAACGGAAAATTGTTCTTTATAAGCGGCGACAAAGAAATTAAATCTTTCGATTTCAACACTCACGAAGTTACCGTTTTAGATAAGGGGCACTTGGGTTGCTATTATCCGGTTTCTTCAAAAAACAGCAACAGAATCATTTGGGGCGCGAACAGACAATCTATTTATATCAAAAAAAGATTGGAATCTAAACCCGCGATTTTAGAAAAAAGCGGTTGTTTAAAGAAAAAAACACCCCCCGAATATAAACCGCAAATGAATAACTTCTCGTTATTGAAAGTCGATTTAAACAAAAACTCGGCATCTATCGTCGTCGACGAATTCATAGACGTGATGGACGTTTACGGCAATCTCGTTTTCTTAACGCAGTCGAGAGAAACCGATTATCCCGTAACGGATAAACACGGAAAAACCACTTATATTAAGCAACCTAAAACGTTCTTCACTTCTTACAATCTTCAAGCAGGTGTCGTTGTGGATATGTTAGACGAGCATGCGATGATCGTCGACGCCACCGCGGAAAAAATCGTTTATTCGAGATACAACCCCTCCATGTATAACATGAGTTTATACGTATACGATATACCCACGAGACGAACAGACGTTTTGGAAGAAAATATCTACGACGCGTATAAAATTCACGACGATATGGTCTTGTATTCGGTAGGCAGCTTCGGGCGTCGCAGTATGTTTTCTATCAAGCTCGACGGAACTTGCAGAACCGAAATATTGCTAAACGTCGAAAAAATCTGCTTCTTCGATAAGAATTGGATGTACGTTATAAAAGGCAACAGCTATAACAAAACCTTAATTAAAATTTCTTTGGACGGGAAGCAGCGCATTATCGTCGCCAGCGAAATTAAAGAAATAATCGAAAATAATGCCGGATACGTTTATTACATAGACTACGACGGAAGATTGTGCATGGTCAGAAACGACGGTAAAGACTTCAGAGTAATAACCGGCAATTGCGACGATGCGGAAATCATTATCAATAACGATAATATCTTCATAATGGCTAAAGAACGCATGAATGCGAGCGGCTCCGTTTATAACACTTCGCTTTACACTATGGATTTGCAGGGGCACAATCTCAAGAAACTGTATTACGGGCTCGAAGATATGTGCAAAATCGACGACCGCAGAATATTCTTCTTGCAAAAACAAGTTAAAGAATACTCCATCACTACCCCGCAAGAAAAAGGCGACCCCGTCGTTACGTATATTAAACCCACGGTTTCGACCTATTATTGTTACGATAAGGTAGATCATAAAATCGATAAACTTTTAGTTCTCGGCGAGCCTAAGGAACAAACTTTCGAATTCAAAAAAGGCTGCTTCGGTAAAAAAGTAAAATCCGAACATTCTATAATCACAGAAATCACGCGCAAAACCGAGTATACTCGCAGCGATAAGTTAACAGCGGGTCAACTCGACGCGGAAGACAAAAAGAAAGAAGAAGAGGCAAAAGCGCAAAGCGAAAACAACCCTGCATCGAGTGCGCAATCGGCGAGCGCCAAAGGTATTAATCACATTAAAAACTTAGGTTGCCGCGGTTGCAGAAAACGCAAATAAAATTACTTCAAAAAATAGCAAAAGTGCCGCTATCGGTCGATTAGCGGCACTTTTGTTATATTAAATTCGTTTAATCAAAGCATATTTTTTCCGACACTGTCTTAGCAAAAACCGAAGGCTGCTTCATTAGCGACAGCGACTTATCGTTCCTTAAAGAACGCTTCATTGAAAAAATCACCGACTGTGTCGGTGATTTTTATTAATCATTGTTGCCTTTTGCGGTGTTTATTGAAGAAATTAACGTCACACGGATACTCGTGCAAAGAGAATTAAGATTTTTATAACTTGCATCGTTAATATATTTTGTTTTATATAAAAGGTCAATCCAATATCCCGTTTCATTAGCTTCTTTAAGAGCTATTTGCAATTTAGATATAAAATCCGCTTTTCCGTGAGCATATTGCGCCTCGCGAATATTTGCACCTATAGAAGTGCCGCTTCTACCAATTTGATTGGAAATTATGTTTTCCTTTTTAAGTTTGAGCTCTTTTACAAGTTCAATAATTAAAACGGCAAAATCCATCGATTGAACAGATAGTTTATCATTACGCATAGAAACACCTGTTTTTTTATATAGTATAGCAAAAATTGCACATAATTTTAATGAAATTGAAAACTTCGTTTTCAATGAAGCACTCGCTAACGCTCGTATTAAGCGTATCGTTCTTTATGCATAACCACTTCATAGCCGAAGGCTGCTTCATTAGCGATAGCGACTTATCGTTCCTTAAAGAACGCTTCATTGAAAAAATCACCGACTGTGTCGGTGATTTTTTCTGTGAGTTATCTAAGTTTTTAATACAAATTTATAATGGGTGCAAAAATATGAAATATGGGTGCAAAAACCTCTTATGGCAATGCACCCATTTTTTAATCTTCGATATCATCGAACATAGGGTCATCAAAAAACTCCTTCAATGATATACCCAGCGTACTCGCAATTTGGAAAACAGTGTCCACCTTCACCTTCCCCTTTTTAGCATGAAGGGTTTGACTGACAGTGGAACGAGGAATACCGCCATTCTTAAAAAGAAAGTATTGATTTACCCCTTTTTCCTCTAGCAGGTTTTCAACTCTTTTTCCAATTGCATCGGTTAATTTCATCGTGGTTACACCTCCGTTCCCCTTAGCAACCGTTCCTTATGGAGAATTATAATATATTCAATCGAAAAAATAGTTTCCTGTGGGGAACGGTTTTTCTTTACTTTTGACCATTTGTACTGTATAATATAAGTGTATGGTCAAAATTGTTTTTTAAGGGGCATGTATGGGACACAGAATAATCACCTTTTGCGGGCATAAGGATGTTTATGAAAGTGAAAAGATATATAAATCACTAAAAACAATCCTTACTGAAATATTTTCAAATGCCAAAAATAGCGGGCAAAGGCTAACCTTTCTCTGCGGACATTATGGTAATTTTGACACACTTTCAGCAAAAGCTATCGATGAAGTACGTGGCTTGTTCCCACAAGTCAGTGCAGAAAAATTATTTATAACGCCGTATATTACCCTCTCCAGCAAAGAACAAAATGACCATTTGAAGAAAATATATGACGACATAGTTTATCCACCAATTGAAAACGCTCCCCTGAAGTTCGCAATTTCCAAGAGGAACGAATGGATGATAGAGCAATCGGACACAGTTATCTCCTATGTCACTCACGGCTGGGGCGGCGCTTACTCCACCCAGGCTTAC
>CAZNKA010000034.1:0-10892 GCA_964573495.1 uncultured Acidiphilium sp.
TTAAAAACACCTGCGAATCAACTTATAAATCTATTTTGCGATAAACCGAAATAACGCCGTCGTTTTCGGCGGGAAAACTAACCGAAGGGTTTTGTTGCTTTAAAAGCCGTTCTGAAACGCCCGCTTTTTTACAAACGTCCCACGCGTCGTCGCCCTTTTTAATAAAGACCATGCTCACGGCGCAATCGTCCATCGGTTTTTCAGCCCCGAAAATAACGTTTTCGATAACTGCTTCGCTTTTTTGATCGATGCAAACGGCGCAAAAGGATATTTCGCCTTCTAAAACGCATTTCCCGTCGTATTCTTTTACGCTAACCCCTTTAACCGTTGCAAAAGCGGATAAAACATGCGAATAGCGCAACGAAAACTCAAGCGAAAACAGCAATTCGCACACTGCGCGTTTAATAACGCCGTCTGCATTTTCGGTTAAAACGTTGGTTTTTACAACGCCGCTAAAGGTAATTTTACCCGAATCGACGGAATAATCCAAACCGTAAACTTCCGCATCGAAGGGTTCTTTAACGATTCCGTCGCGCTCGCAAACGGCTTCGCCTAAGCATTTACCCTTAAAACAAGTAAGCTCGCGCGCGGTTTCGCATAAAATAGTCCCGCGCGAAATTTCAACTTCGTTGCTGACCGAAAAACAATCTTCAACGCGTTCGTTTTCGGTTTTCTCGTATACGTCGCATAAAAAAGCTACTTCATACAAAAACGTAACAACGGACGAATCGTCTTGCTCGGAAGATTCCACGCGATAAGAAGAATCGCACAAAAACGCCGCTCCGGACGCAACCATATCGGGCGAAACGCCTTCGGCTTCCAACTCGTAACGGAACGGAAACCAAACGCTTTCGCGCACGCGCTCGCCGCTATCGGTTAAAAACAAAAAGTCACCGCCCACTTCCGCGTCGAAAAACACGCAATCTTGCCCGCATTGAACGCCTAAAACGCGCACCTTATCGCACGCACAAAGCAATTTTTTTATGGAAAACCGAAATTCCTTTTGTTCTTCCGTTTGATAATTACCCGTCTGCGAAAGCTTATATTCAAGCGCCGAAAACGCCGTTTTTTTGCAAATCGCGCTTTCCGCGTCGCAAACGTAATCGAAAGAGCACGCGACCAAGAATTCGGCTTCGGCAAAGACTTCGGCAGTTAGCGAATAGCCGCCGGCGTTCATTGCGATGTTTACCGCGCCCGCCGAAACGAAAATTAAAGGCTCGCGAAGATATTCTCCGTCAAAAGGAATTTCCATCGAAAAATCGACGCCACTTTCGTAAACGTCTAACGAACTTTCGCCCTCATAAAGCACGTTTATGCGCGCGACAGCCGAAACGGTTACGCCCGACGCGCTTTTTTGAACGTTAACGCGCGTTAGTTTTACACTCGGCGCGATTATTCGCTTAACCGCGCTTTCTTCTAAGGCAAGGTCGGTTTTAAACCCTGCCGAGGCTTGTTTTTTTATACGCTCCGTTTGTTTAACGGATTTTTTAACTATATCCATTTTATTTCCTCCGCTATGCGTAATATATGCGGGGAAATAACGCATTATTCCTTAAAAAAACGAAAAGCCGCGGACGCAAAAAAACGCCCTCGGCTGTTCCGAATTCTTTTTAACGCCTGAATTATTCTTCTTCGGGCGCGCCTACGGGGCAAACCGACGCACAAGCGCCGCAAGAAATGCACGTATCGGCATTGATTTCATAATGCTCTGCGCCTTCGCTAATTGCGCCTACGGGGCAATTTTCGGCACAAGCGCCGCAAGAAATGCAGTCGTCTTTAATTTTATAAGCCATGATGACACCTCCCTTTTGCGTCAAAAAAACAATAATGCTCTTCTGTAACTATATTATAACATAAATATTCGAGTTTGTATATGATTTTTAACCCGAAATTTCAATTTTAATTTTTTTATGAGCGGCAAGCACTTAAAGCAATGGCGAAAACAAACCTATAACGACTTTAAGCAACCGCTGAAAAGCGTTTAATTTCGCGGTCTTTTCGGTTTGAATTATTCCGCATTGCTCGGCGGTTTTTAAAAAGTCGTTTTTAACGCTTTTAATAACGGCGGAATTTTCGTCGCCGTAAAAAATCGCGCCGCATTCGTAGTGATGAACGAAGCTTCTGTAATCTAAGTTAACCGTGCCGACGACGGCAATGCGGTCGTCCGCAACCATATTTTTCGCGTGCATGAAGCCTTCGCCGTACTCGTAAATTTTAACGCCGCCTTTAATAAGCGGCTCGTAATGCGAACGCGTCATTACGAATATGCTTTTTTTGTCCGGAATATGCGGGGTAAAAATGCGTACGTCCACACCGCGCTCGGCGGCAAGTCGAATATCTTCGCACAGCGAATGGTCGATAATTATATACGGAGTGGTTATATAAAGATATTTTTTCGCCGTGTTAATAACGTGGGCGTAAATATTTTGCGCGATAACGTCCGGGTGAAAGGGGCGCGGACCGTCGCAAAAAGGCTGCACCGCAACGCGCGGGCAAGGATCGCTCGGCTTTTTGTTCGGATTTTCCGTTTGCGCGTCCGATCGCTCGAAATCCTTTTCTCCGCGAGCAAGCGCCCGTTCGGCGTTATCGAAATACTCTTCGAGATTTTCAAACTTTTTCTCGCCCGAAGCGTTAACGTTTTGCTCGTTTTCGCTTTCGAAAACACCGTCCGCTTGCTTAAAATCGCCGCCCGAAACGGCTTTTTCGGCTGATATTTTTATAAAATCGGCGGGATTGAGCGGTTTTTTGGCGTATAAGCTGAACAGCTCGATAAAAATCATAATAAAAGCGTTAACCGCCGCGCCTTCGATTTTTACGGCGCTATCCTTCCATTTTCCGAATGGTTTTTCTAAATTGATGTACTCGTCGGCTATATTTGCGCCGCCCGTAAAAGCCATTTGACCGTCTACGACGGTGATTTTTCTGTGGTCGCGATTGTTCAAAAAACCGGACAGCACGGGTTTAAACGGATTGAATTTATAACACTCTATGCCCTCGTGCCTAAGATCGGCGTCGAAACGATTGCTTATTTTGCCGATAGACCCCACGTCGTCGTACAAAAGACAAACGCGCACGCCGCTATTTACTTTTTCGCGCAAAATTTCATGTATTTCGTTCCACATTTCGCCCGCGCCGATAATAAAATATTCCATAAGAATATATTCTTCGGCACTTTTAAGCGCGGTTTTTAGCGCGGCAAAAAAATCTTCTCCGCACGAATAATATTCGCACTTTTCGCCGTAAAACACGGGGATTTTTGTTTGCTTGAACACGTAGCGCGACAAATTTGCGCCGTCTAAATCGGTTTTTTCTAAGTTATTCGGAGAATTTTCCGGCAAAAACAAGCCGTATTCTTGGCGCGCGCGCTTAAAACGCCTTCTTATTTTATAAGATATTTTAGGCGAGCCGAATAAAAAATATATAATTATACCGACCACCGGGAACAAAAGTATAACCAAAACCCACGGGAGCTTATAAGCGGCGGGTTCGTATCGGTTTGCGATGAATAAAACCGTAATCAGTTCGGCGGCAATCGAAATAACGCTTAAATTTAAAATGTATTCCTGCTTGCTCGCGTTTAAAATAATAAGAACGGTTAAAACTACCTGAGCTATTATCAACAGCGAAACGACGGCAAATCTGCCGAACAACAATTTAAAGCGTTTTTTGTTTTTTAAGTTTTTTCTCATTTATAAGCACACCCTTTTAATTGCATTTTTTTGCGTTATGTGTTAATATAATACGCGTTATGGATTACTTGGAATTTTGTAAAAACTTACACACTGAAAATAACGTTGAAAAACTGCACGAAGTTCTTTCTTCGATGCCGCAAATTCTTAAAAATATCGGCGTAACCGCCACCGAAGCCTCGCCTTTTTCGGTTAAAGGTTTTGCCGAAAACGAAAACCCGCATTGCGACGTGGCTTTCGAACTTTCCGTCGAAGACGCAAGCCTCACCATGCTTTTTACGAGCAAAATTTATCGCGGAGTTTCAATCGATAAAGAAGGCGAGCTGGTAGATTTGCTTAACGAACTCAACCGCGGGCTTTTCGGCGGCGCGTTTTATTTTTCGATGGACGACCAGTCCGTTTTATACCGCTCAACCCTATTTGTTTGCGGCGACGTGAGCGAACAAAACGCGCTTTATTTCGTGGCGGACAGCATTGCCTGCACTTCGGACTTCGGTACCCTTATCAACGATTTTTTACGCGGCAACCTTAGTTTCGAAGACTGTATGGACCTTTTGAACGGAGTAGACCCCGAAGAAGAAACGGGGAATTCCGATTTTAATTAACGTTTCAACTAAAAAAGCTGCTGCCTTAGCGGTTTTTTGTTTTTAACTTACGATTTATATATATATTATGCGCAAAAAAGTAAAAACGCCGAGGGCAATTTGCCGACGGCGTTGTTTTTTGTTTTTCTGCAGCCGACAATAAAACTGACGGCTTGCCGAGACAATCGAGAATAAACTCGCAAATTATCTCTTGCTGAATTGCGGAGCTTTACGCGCTTTCTTCAAGCCGTATTTCTTTCTCTCCTTCATTCTGGGATCTCTGGTAAGATAACCTTCTTTTTTAACTGCGGGGCGAAGTTCGGGTTCGCTTGCGATTAACGCGCGAGCGATTCCGTGCCTAATAGCGCCGGCTTGACCGGTAAATCCGCCGCCGGTAACGTTTACGAACACGTCGTATTGAGATTCTTTACCGGTAAGAACTAACGGTTGACGAATAACCAACTTAAGGGTATCGAGATCGCAATAATCGTCGATGCTTCTGCCGTTAATAACTATATTGCCGCTGCCGCCGGGAATAAGCCTTACCCTTGCGACTGCTTTCTTTCTTCTGCCTGTTCCCCAAAACTGAACTTTTTTCTTCGCTGTTTTAGCCATAATGAATACCTTCCTTATTTAACGAGTTCCAATACTTCGGGCTTTTGCGCGGCTTGTTCGTGCTTATCGCCCTTGTATACGCGAAGCTTGGTGAGCATTTTTTTGCCGAGCGAGTTTTTGGGAAGCATCCCTTTAACCGCTTCGTAAACGACTAAATCCGACTTCTTAGCCATCATATCCTTATACGGGGTTTGTTTAAGACCGCCGATATATCCGGTATGATAGGTATACATCTTCTTTTCGAGCTTTTTACCGGTTAAAACTACTTTGTCGGTATTGATAACGATAACGTAATCGCCCATATCGACGTTGGGGGTAAACGTGGGTTTATTTTTGCCTCTTAAAACGGCGGCTACCTGCGAAGCAAGTCTGCCGAGGGGCATATCGGTCGCGTCGACGACATACCACTTCATCTCCGCCTTATTACCGGGCTGAGCCATAAAGGTTTTCATGGTTACTTTCTCCTGACTTTTCGATAAATTTTAATGTTTTATTAAAAAGAAAAACTTATAAAAAAGAGGGGCTATTTCTTTTTTTACGGCTTTTCCTATAATCAGCCTAAATATTTTACAAGGTTATTTGCTTTAAGTCAAGCATTTTTTAAGCCTTTTGCAAATTTTAGCGTTTTTAAGCGCATTTTACCGTTATTTTCGGCGAATCCGCGCTATTTTGCGTTTTTAATTTTCTTTTTCGCTTGCAAGCTCGGGGAAGCGCGTGCATAAAAGTTTAAAAATTTCGTCGGCGGCTTGGTCGGCGCCGTATTCCGAATGTTTTGAAAGAGCGCGCTCTTTAAGCGTTCGCAAAAGTTCGGGCGAGCGTTGCAGCTCCGTTATTTTATCGCAAATTTTTTTAACGTTGAAAATATTATACGCGCATTTTACATAGTTGACGTAATAATTAGCGTTGTTTTTTTCTATATGAGTAGCGTGCTTGGTTATTATCATCGGCAAACCGAAAAAACAAGGCTCCGCCGTAGTGGATGCGCCGCTTTTGCCGCACATAATATCCGCCGCGGCAAAATAATCGAAAACGTTGTCTATAAATCCCCTTACGTGGACTTTCGTGTTTTTATCGGCGTTTTCTTCGATAAGTTTTTGAATTTTTACGCGCGCTTTTTCGTTTTTTCCGCACAGTGCGAAAATAGTTACGTTCATATTGCGCTTGAACGCCTCTTTACAAATGGCGTAAGTTTTGCCCATTCCGTAGCCGCCCTCTATCGAAACGACTACGAATTCGTCGGGTTTTACGCCCAATTTAGCGCGCGCGCGCGTTTTGTCCGGGTCGGCTGAAAACGCCTCTTCCCTTATGCAGAAAGGCACTTTTTTAAGGTTGTTTTCGTTAAAACGATAGCCGAAAACCTTAAGCCCGTGCTTATAACCTACGTCGTTGGAAACAAGCATCAAATCGCACGGATAACAGTCGAGCTTGTTTATATAAATATCGGGAATATACCTTACGGTAAGCGGCTTGTTTTTCATTCTTTCGGCATAAAAATTAGTTGCCCAGTGCGTGCTAACCACCATATCGGGCTTTAATTCTTCCATATGCTTAATGCCTTCGCCGCAAGAGGCAGGCACTAAAGCGCGCATAACGCCCCAAGTGGAAATATCCGTTCCCCAAAAATTCATCGAAAAAGTGGTAAAAAAGCCGTAAAGCTTGCTTGCGTTATGCTTATGCACTTCGCGCTCCATATGCCAACCGAAGCGTTTCAACGCGTGATTGTTCGTTTCGTTAAAAAAATCGGAACGCACGCATTCCACTTTATCGCCGTACTTGCGCACGAAAGCGGAATATATGCTTTTTTGCGGCATTATGTGCCCCATTCCCGCTTCTACGAGCGGAAAAATAACCCTTGGTTTTTCCATTTTCTCTCCCGATTTTTCGCTATGCGGCGAAAATATATTTTTTATTTGCGCTTTATTAAGGTAAGCGAAAGCGGCTTACCTAATTCAGCCTCTTTTTCGAAACTTTCTTTTTCGAGCATAGCCAAAATGACGGCGTAAGGCATAGTAAAATAAGGCGTTATCATCGCTATATCGAGCATACCCATGCCCAAAAGCGCTAAAATCTGAATTAAAAACAGCGCGCGAATCGGCGTTAATTTATGCGCGAACAGCTTGACCGTTTGAAATCTGTGATAGGCGTAACTTAAAATTCCGAACGAGCCGCAAGCACAAAACATCTGGACTATCGTATTATGCGAAAAGGACGTGAAGAAAGTAAATTTTTGCCCGCTATATTCTCTGTAAAAACCTAAAAATCCGGCACCGAACACGGGATTTTTTACAAACAACGCAAAAGCGTTTTCCCACGTTTTAAATCTTCCGGCATCCTTGCTCGCTTTAATTAAAAATTCTTTAATAGAAGAATATCCGCTTAAAACGATCGCCAACACCCCGCCCGCCAAAACGAGACACAGTGCCGAACACATCGCGTTTGCCGGCTTATTTTCGCCGCGAATACAGCAAAGAATCGCGCATGCCGCGAACGATGCGGCTCCGAGTAGCATTCCCGAACGGCATAACGTAAGAAACGTACCTATCATAAACAAGCCCGCCAACAAAAACGACTTTATGGCCTGCCCTTTTTTAAGCGCGAAATAAAAGCTCGGCGGAATTAAAAACGCAAAATACATACCCATCGTGTTGCTTATGCCCCATCCGAACTGCATCTTTCCTTTCCAAGCGTAATTGTTCAGTTCTAAAAGAACGTCGTCCGAATTATAATTTTTAACGTAAAACACGGCGAGTTGGCAAAGCAAAGCTATTCCGTTTATCACGAATGCCTTGCAAATATATTCGTAATTTATATCTTCTTTTTTGAGCGTCGCAGCGAAAAAGAAGTAGAACGGAGCAATAGTGAAAGCAATAAGCGCGGAAATGGCAAAATCTATTATATTATACCCCGAAGAAAATAATCCGCCGAACAATAAACAGATCGCGTAAAAAATAATTCCGCCGCCCAAGCCTTTTGCCAAATCGATGTTTTTATAATTTTTATCTTTTACGACGCGCCAAATCGCAGTAGCCATAACAGCAAAAACCATAGGCGCGACGCAAGCCAAAAACGGAGCGGATAAGTAATAATTCAAATTGTAACTCGAATCTACGCTGACCGGCGAATTGATCGGCGAAATGCCGAACGTTATGGTTATAATTGCGGGAAACGCAGGCAGAACGCTATCCGAAAACAAATTCGTTATGCACATCGATATCAAAACGGGTACGAAGAAAAAACCGTCTAACCCGAAGGTGTTAGAGGCAAATGCCGCAGCCGCCAAAACAACGATATATGCTTCGGAATTTTGAAAAGCACACAGCGCACGTATTATTTTGTTGTTTTTAATGTTTTCGTAAGTCATTCGATTTTTTGTGCCTTAAAGCGTTCGTTTTTTTCGTTAACCGTTGAAGAGCCGCCGGAAGCGTTAAAAAACGCCGCCGAAGTTATTCGTATTCTACGTTCAAAAGGGTTAATCCCTTAGCTGCCATGGTTTTACCCACGGCTGTTCTGTCTTTATTTTCAATTGCCGAAGCTACGTCGTCGGCGGTCATTTTTCCGAGCCCCGCGAAATACAGAGTGCCCGCAATAGTCCGCACCATATTGTATAAAAATCCGTTTCCGCACACTTTTACGTCTATAAACATGCCGTCGGATACAACTTCGCACGAATAAACCGTGCGAACGGTATCTTTAACCAAACTGTTAGCCGCCAAAAAACACTTAAAATCGTGCGTGCCTACTATTTTTTGAGCGGCGAACCGCATTTTTTGCACGTCGCAAAATTCTTCGGCGCGATGACGGTATCTTTCGTGCATCGGAAGCTCGAATTTGCTTTTATAAAACCTATAAACGTAAGTTTTCCTTTTTGCCGAATAACGAGCGTGAAAACCTTCGGGCGCCAAACGGCTTTTTATTATTTTTACGTCCGGCGGGAGTATCGGATTTAACGCGTAAGCGTATTTTTCGGGCGGAACGGACGAGTTTTTTACATCGAAATGGGCAACTTGCCTTTCGGCATGCACTCCTCTATCCGTTCTGCCGCTGCCTATCAAAACGCAAGGCTCGCCGGTTACGGAAACTATCGCGTTTTCGAGCGTTTGCTGAACGGTGCGTTTATCGGGCTGGGTTTGCCAACCGAAAAAATGTGTTCCGTCGTAAGAAAGTTCTAAAATTATGCGCATTTTTACTTTACCTTTAAATTACGGCGGGCAAAATCGCGTTTAAATATATCGCGGCAAACAGCAACGCGCCGTATACGATCAAAGCGATTAAATCGCGATAAGTAAAGCGTAATTTTTTATAACGAGTTCTGCCCTTGCTTCCTCGATAGCAACGCGCGTCCATCGCGTCGCCCAGTTCTTCGGCGCGGCGGAACGAACTGATTAAAAGCGGAATGAGCACGGGCATAAAAGCCTTCATTCTGGCAAAAACGCCGCCCGTATCGAAATCGGCGCCGCGCGCCTTTTGCGCGCTCATTATTCTGTAAGTTTCGTCGGCAAGAGTAGGAATAAATCTGAGCGCGATACTCATAATCAAAGCCAGCTCGTGCACGGGGAATTTGACTAATTTTAAAGGAAAAAGCAAGCTTTCTATTCCGTCGGTAAGCTCGACGGGCGTCGTGGTGAGCGTTAAAACAGAACTGCCCAAAACGAGCATTATAAGCCTAAGCGCCATAAACGCCGCAAAAACCAGCGATTTATCGGTTATTTTTATTATTCCCGCTTCGAAATAGACCACGGAGCCTTCTCCGCCGTAAAACAAAACGTTTAAAGCGGCGGTAAAAATAACTAAAAACAAAATTGCCTTAACGCTTTTTAAAATTTTTAAAATCGGCACTCGCGAAAAGACGACTGCAAGCCCCAAAAAAACGGTGCAAGCTAAAAATCCGTAAAAGTTTTTAACGACGAACACCGCCACTATATAGCCGATCAAAAGCAATATTTTAGTGCGAGCGTCCACTCTGTGCACGAACGATTCAGTTTTATAATATTGCCCGAAAGCTACGTTTTTTAACATTCTTTATTGCCGCTACTTTTATTTTGCACGGTTCGTTCAACCGCCCGCACGAAGGAATCGGGCGTTAAATCGCAATCTAAATTTATTCCTTTTTCGCCGAAATATCTGATAAGGCGCGCCGTTAGCGGAAGTATCATACGCTCGCCCGCGCCGCGGTCGCTTAAAAATATATCCTTAGGAGTGCCCGAAGCCACTACCTTCCCGTTTTCCATTAAAGCGATTCTGCCGCAATTTTCGGCAACTTCGTCCATATCGTGCGAGACGATTATTATAGTTTTTCCGCCTTCGTTAAGCTTATGCAAAAGCTCCATAAGCTCTTTTTTGCCTACGGGATCCAACCCGGCTACGGGTTCGTCCAGCACTAAAATTTCGGGTTCGGCAACCAAAACGCCCGCTATCGCGACCCGCCGCTTTTGCCCTCCCGAAAGTTCGAAGGGCGATTTATCTTTATACTCGTTGAAATCCAGCCCCACAACACGCATGGCAGCCGCCGTTTTTTTTATTACTTCTTCCGCGCCGAGATTCGGGCAAAAGTTTTTAAGCGCGAACGAAACGTCCGCAAACACGGTATCCGCAAAAAGCTGCTGTTCGGGGTACTGAAAAACCATTCCTACCCGAGCGCGCAACGGTTTAAGCATTTTTTTATAGTTTTTTTGCTTAGGGTCTAAATCGAATTCGCCTATTTTAAGCGAGCCGCTTTGCAACGTTTCAAGCGCGTTAAAATGCCGTATAAGGGTACTTTTTCCGCTGCCCGTTTGCCCTATTATTCCGAAAAAATCGCCTTCGTTTATGGTTAAATTAACGCCCGAAAGCGCGTATTTTTTGTTTTTAGATCGCTTGTCGTCGTAAGAAAAGCTTAAATTTTCGCAAACAATTCGCATAGTTTATCTTGAAGCTCCTCTCCGTTTAAAGCAATTTGCCCGCTTAAGTATCCGTCTTCCGCAAGCTTGCCGAATATATAAGCGGCGCGCGGCAAACACAATCCGCA